>JAYWMQ010000032.1 GCA_035873375.1 Nitrospirota bacterium
TTCTGGGACGTTCAGGTATGGAGAACGGGCTGGTAACGGTCTTTTGTCCCGGCTCGACCGGGGCTGTTACAACTATAGAATACGAATCCGGTGTGCTCATGGACCTGCGGGATGCCATCGAGAGGATTGTTCCATCCGGCCAGACCTACGAGCATGACAGGCGCTGGGGTGACGGCAACGGCTTTTCCCACGTCAGGGCTGCTCTCATGAAACCCTCTCTCACCATTCCCCTCATCAGGGGGAGCCTTACCCTGGGAACGTGGCAGCAGATAGTCTTTATTGATTTTGATAACAGGGGAAGAAAGAGGGATATAATCGTGCATGTTACAGGGGAGTGAACGGAACACTGTTTCAGAGGGCAGGCTGAATTGATTTAATTGCCATGATTGTGCTATAAAATATGTCAGGCATGATTCTCCCGGTGTTTCAATGTCGGGGAAATTACTCCTTGCCCTTATCAAGGGCTTTATATCCGGAAGGAGGTTTTTTAGATGGAAATGAATTTTTATGAGAACATTGTAATTATTGACCCCGCCCTTAGTGACGAAGAGATCGAAGCTGCTGCCCAAAAAATCAATGACCTTATAGTCAAAGCCGATGGTGAAGTGCTTAAGGAAGACCGCTGGGGAAGAAAAAAGCTTGCCTATGAGCTGAACAGGAAAACCCAGGGGTACTACATACTTTACACCTTCAAGGCACCCGCCACATGTATCAAGAAACTTGAGGATTTCTACAAGATATATGATCCCGTCTTCAAGTACATGGTAATTAAACTTGAAAAGAACCAGATAGCAGCCCTGATGAATGAACTCAGGAAGTCTGCCGAGCCTGTTGCCGAGCCGGTTACCGAGCCGGTTACCGAAGAGGCTGTTGAATCTGCTGAAGGAGTGTAGGAGATGTTTAACAGGATAATTCTTGTAGGCAATCTTACAAAGGACCCTGAACTGAGATACACCCCGCAGGGCACCCCGGTAGTCAGTATGCGTATTGCGGTCAATTCCCGTATAAAACAGGGCAATGAATTCAAGGATGAAACCCTCTTTATCGATACAGTTGTATTCGGCAAACAGGCTGAGAATATAACGCAATATCTTGGCAAGGGGCGTGGTGTGCTTGTTGAGGGAAGACTGAAGGAGAGACGCTGGGAGTATGAGGGGCAGCAGAAGAGCAAGTTTGAGGTAATTGCAAGCACCGTGAGGTTCCTGCCAAGGAAAGACGCATCGGCTGACTATGGCTCAGGAGATGAAACTCCGCCTCCGGAAGAGACAACCGAGCTTGAACCGTTTTAACCAGGGCAGTTGATAACATATAATCCATTACAAATAACTTAACACCTGAATAAAGAAAGGAGTGTCGAAAATGAGAAGGTTTCAACGCAAAAAGTACTGCAGGTTTTGTGCAGACAAGATACCTTACATTGATTATAAGGATATGAAGGTTTTGCGCGGGTATATAACAGAGAGGGGAAAGATCCTGCCGCGGAGAATGACCGGGACTTGTGCAAGACACCAGAGAGAGATTACCACTGCAATAATGAGGGCAAGAAATATAGCATTGCTGCCATTTATGGAAAAGTGAGATGCGGATACCCAAATCCTGGGTAGCTCCCATGGCAAAGAGGATTATAGATGACCTGATCGGGCGGGGTTATATAGAATCCGCTGTTCCGGAAAAGGATCTGCTTGCAGCCGTTGAGGGGATTCTTCTTTATGAGTTGATGGCTGAAGACAGGCTTAATGAGGAAGTCAGGGGGATACTTCAGCTCCATTCCTCTGAGATAGAAGAGGGCCGTCTTGATTACAGAAGGCTCTTTGATCTCACAAAGCGTAAACTTGCAAAAGAGAGGAATATTGTTCTATGATGCTGTCAGACGAAAAGGTCACCCATATGAGCCATGTTCTGTTGAAGGAGCTGAAAAAGAAGGGGCTTGTTGTTGTTAAAGAGGATGAGGGGAAGATCAGGCGCCAGATTCAGAAGTCCATTACAGACGAGCTAAAGGCAGGGGAAGAGATTGAAGAGGCCGTTAGACGCAAAATCCAGTCCTACTCAAAGAAGATAATAGAGGGCAGCTCTGAGTGGGAAGTCCTTTACAAGAAGTTCTTCAAAGAGGAGGAGGCAAAAAGAGGAAGATACTCGGGCTGATAAGGTTCCTCCCGTATTTTTTCCTGATTCTCCTGTCATTCTGTCTCTATTCAGACCTTCCTGACAGAAGACCTGTAATCTTTTCAATAGTCTTTATTCTATTTGTCTCCAGTGCCTTATACAGGTATTCAAAACACCGCAGTGAGCTGTTTCTCCTGATATTCGGGGTTCAGGCCTTTTTTGAGGCTTTTTTTCAGGTAAAGGACTCCAGCTGGCTTCACCTTGTAAATATCCCCCTTATGGCGGCCTCGGCCCTTTTCCTCAGCGTTAAATCCTTTTTTATCCTGTTGTCTTTGCAGCCCCTGCTTCATGGCAGGGAATTATTCTCCTCGGGGCGTATGGATGCATTGGTTCTGCTGGGCATTGTCATACTGACATCACTGCCGGTCACTCTTTATCTGTATAAACTGAAAAACAGGATAAAGGACTACAATGAGTCCTTTAACAAGCTGCAGCGCCAGGCCAAGGAGCTTGCGGATAATGCCCCTTCCTTTAATGATGATACCCTGATGTCCCGGTATTTAACAGACGTCCTGGAGGTGGAGGACGATATACTCGGGCTTTTGAGGATAGCAGAGAAGGCAATGGTGGCAGATGCGGTCAGCCTCTTTATTAACGAAGACAACGGGCTTGTCTGCAGGCTGTCTTCAGGCAGGTCCGGTATGGTTACCACTGGTGACGGGTTGATATATACGGTCTTCAGAAGTGGCAAACCCCTGCTCCATTATGCCGAGTCTCCCGGGAAGGATATCAGGCCGGGGTATCTGAGTGATGCCGGGATTTCAACGTTGCTCGCTGTTCCTGTTATGGAGCTGTCAACGCCCCTTGGTGTATTGTGCGCCGACAGCTTGCGATACCGGGCCTTTGATCAGCAGGACATAGGGTTAATGGAGCTTGTAGCCCGTGAAACAGCCAAAATCCTGAAGAGGCAGAGGATATATTCACAGATTCAGCTATCATACAGGAGTCTCCGAATACTGCATGAGGAGAGTGCGCCCCTTGCAAGGTCTCTTGAGCTTTCAGCACTTTGCGAGAGGATTGTGGAGAGCTCTGCAAGGGTTTCCGGGGGCAAGGTAGTCCTGTTGTTGAAAAAAGGCCGTTCGTATGAGCTGTTTACAAGAGGGGCCGGGTATCTGAATGAAAAAAAGGTAACTTCTCTTAAGGGAACACTGCTTGAGATGGTTCATGCCAACAGGGATCCACTTTATCATCCGGATGTGAGCGGATTCAGGACGAGGGTACTTCCATTCCATTTCAGGGGCGTAAAATCGGTTCTTGCCCTGCCACTTTTTCATGGGGCGAAGATTAAGGGCATACTGACGGTCCTGTCGGAAAAGAAGAATGCCTTCAATCCAATGCAGATTAATCTGCTGGAGATTTTGGTGAACCAGGTATCCGTAAGTATCTCGAATGTCCTCCTGCATGAGGAGATCAAGAAGATGGCCTTCACCGATGGACTTACAGGTCTCTTTAATCACCGCCACTTCAAGGAAAAGCTGACCGAAGAGTTCAGGAGGTCGGAACGTTTTGAAGATACGCTCTCACTGATACTTGCTGATATCGACCATTTCAAGAAGGTTAACGACACCTATGGACATCC
Source organism: Nitrospirota bacterium (assembly GCA_035873375.1). Classification (NCBI taxonomy): domain Bacteria; kingdom Pseudomonadati; phylum Nitrospirota; species Nitrospirota bacterium. The sequence continues at coordinate 3,743 of JAYWMQ010000032.1, forward strand.
GGTTGGCGATATTGTGCTGAAGGGTGTGGCAGGGATAATCAGCAGGACAGTCAGGGATATAGATATACCAGCACGGTACGGGGGAGAGGAGTTTGCCATCCTGGTGGTGAAGACGGATGCAAAGGGTGCCAAAAAGATAGCCGAAAGGGTAAGAAAGAATATAAAGGCTCATGACTTCAAGGTAGAGGGTCATCTGTTGAAGGTGACCGTGAGCATCGGTATAGCCTCATATCCTGCTGACGTAACAAGTGGGGATGAACTGATTGAAAAGGCGGACCAGGCACTTTATGCTGCAAAAAAGGGGGGCAGGGACAGGACGGTGCTTTATGGGGATTTGAAATGATATGCTTTGGCAGAGAAGAAAGGTTGCCGGAAGCGATATGTTTAGAGTCTTTATTTTGTCGATAGACCTGGATAACCTTTAATTTATTACTTCAAGGGACTTACAACAAAGTCCAGGTCCACCTTTAGCCCCCTCCCCCTTGCTTGTCCCTTTGGGGTCATGGCGATATACTCTCCCGGGACTTTGAAGACCTTCTCTGTGTCATCCCAGATAACGGAGCTGCTCTTTATGAGCCTCTCAGATAATACATCTTCTATGCTAACCCCTTTCATCTTTGTTTCTTTCTTCTTGAAGTCAATGTACCCCTTGCCGGCTTTGACTACCATGGAGAGCCTGTCGGCCCTGTATATCTTCAAAACAAGCCCCTTTATCACTCCCCTTGTTATAAGGCCTATCCCTTTTACAGCAAACTTCTTGCCACCGTTCATAAGGGGCAAAACACCTTCACTAAAAGAGAACAAATCCGCCTTCGAAGACATTCCCTTATAGATGTGGATATCTACTCTGACATTGGTTAAGGTGGCCTCATTAAAGGGTTTTATGTTGAAGATAAAGAATCTCCTGGGGTTTATCTTAAACTCATCAGCTTCTATTTTGGTTATAAGCCTATCCCCCTCGTAGGTGCTGGCGTTAAAGCCCTTTATCCATATTGGATAAGGAGAGGTCTTCTTCTCCACAAGAGGGGGGGCAGTCTCCTTCCTCTGGCTCAGGCCCCAGAGTATTATAAGCCCGAGGGACAGAGCAGTAATCAATATCAGAGAAGTCTTTATTATTGTCCGCTGCACGGGCATATCCTCCATCACATGTGACACATTACTCCTTCCAGGTTGACAGATGAAGAAAGAATGTGTCTGAAAATCAGATACCTTTTATGCCTCCTTGTTGATCTCTCTGATGAGCCCATCTATAGATCGGTCGTTTCAGGGTAAAAAGGGAGGAGGCAAGAGCCTACTCCCTTTTTACCCTGCGGTATCAGCAGGCTATATGTACGGATGCACGTTGTCCCCGAGGGGCCTCCCTCAAATCAAGGAGTCAGGAGAAGGGTATATACCCAGATATCATCATTTCCTGCCCTGCTTGACCTGAACACGAGTCTCGTGCTGTCAGGGCTCCAGGCAGCACCACCATCATCATCTGGATTGTCGGTAATCTGATTCTGCCCGGTGCCATCGCTATTCATAATCCAGACTTCCCTATTCCATGTCCTCAATGACCAGAATGCTATCCTGGAGCCATCCGGACTAAAATGTGGGTGTCCATTAGATGTCCACCAGGTATTGGTAAGCTGGGTCGGGTTGCTTCCATCAGCGTCCATAACCCAGATTTCACGGTTTCCTGTCCTTTCTGATTCAAATACTATCCTGGAACAATCCGGCATCCAATCCGCACGCGTATCCGATGCCGTGTCGGTAGTAAGCTGAGTCAGGCCCGTCCCATCGGTATTTATAACCCAGATCTCACGGTTTCCAGACCTGTTGGAATCGAACACAATCTTGGTGCCATCCCCTGGACATACATCTGGCCGGTTGTCATTATCTGCATCAGAGGTGATCTGTATCAGACCTGTGCCATCTGCGCTCATTATATAGATATCATAATTTTCGCTCCTGTCTGACTGGAAGATTATCCTGCCGTCAGGAGTCCAATGGGGCTTTGCATTATCTCCTGACGCGCTTGTTAGCTGAATTGGATTTGTCCCGTCGGAATCCATAACATATATGTTACGGCTTCCTTTGTCTCCTGAATGGAATACGATCTTTGTTCCGTCAGGGCTCCAGTCCGGATTACCCTCAGCTATCGAGTCAGTAGTTAGTTGGGTCGGGTTTTCAAAGATATCTGCTGTGCCATTGTTATCGGTGTCAGTATTTAGCACATCGGGGGCATATCCGTTGAGTTGTATCAGTACTCCACCAAAGGAGGGGTCGGGCAGGAGTCCTGTGGGATCATCCCCTGCAAAGGGTGGCAGGATCGTTCTCAGATTAATCCATGGGTCTGCAAAGAATTGACTCAGGTCTATGATGGTATCATCCGTGGTATCGGAAGGTGTGTCTCTGTCATCTATAGTTACAGGCGTTTCGCCATTGAGTGAGGCATTGTAATTAGTAATATCCGTTTGTGTCTCTGTAATCTCCGAGGGTGTCATATCCCCAAGGTCGATAAGATCATCATCCTGATTGTCTGTCTCCGCCTTTATCTCATCGATGGCAGCATTCAAATCATTGAGGGCAGCAGAGTAGAGGGTTTGAGCGCTATTGAGGTTATCAATATAAGACCCTGTTAGTGAAAGGAAGCTGCCGTAGTTATTAAGGAAGTCCTCTGTAGTAGTATTTTCCTTATTACCTTCTGCAGCAATATCCACATAAAGATTATAAGCATACTGTGTATAGAGGTTTGCCGCAAGACCTTCCAGTGCGGCCTTGAAGAAGAGGACATCCCCGCGGTCACTCTCTACCATGGTTTTGTCAAAAGGCTCTATCCACTGTTTGTTAAAGTCTTGGGAGACAGCACCAAGGTTGGTAATTGCGCCTTCAATCTCTGGAAGGATCTCTTTGTAGAGAAATGTTTGAAGGGCAGCGCCATCAGTGGTATTGCTTGGCAAGGGGTCTAAACATTCAATGGTGTCCCAGTTTGCACGTGCTGTATCTGAGGGGAGAGCGCCGCACCTGTCAAGGATATCCCCCAAGCTGTTCATATCACCGGGGGTTCCGTCAGAAAAGGTATCAGCGCTAATGGCAGCTACCCTTGTCAGTGCATAGAAGAACCTGGCGGTATCAGCATCGTTAGAGGTCGAGTCTCCTGCCAAATCCACAGCGGCCTTAAAGTAATTTCTTGCCTTGAGCATCCATTCATTTGATACTGCTTCAAGACCGTCGGTTATTAGTTGGTTTAAGGAAGAACCAGCCGGAGGTTCGGGGTTGGTAATGGTGTCGGGTATATCAGGATTTTCTGCTCCTCCTGTCACTCCTTGATAATCTGTGGGATTGTTTTGAGGAATGGCCTTTCCTTCTTGTCCTGTCGTATCTGTATCCACAAACCCAAGATCGATAGTTGTTGAGGAGGCTAAGGAGAAAACATTGGTATCTCCATTACTATCAAAATACATGGGATAGATACCGCCCGATGTTATCAGATAAACCCTGATATTTTGTCCGACAGGGATTCCGGTAAGGGTAAAAGGATAATTCCCGTTTGCATCGGGCGTTTTGCCTGTTGAGTCATCACTGGCAACTATCTCCCCGCTATCATTCACTGCTATAATAATGGTTCCGCTTACACTGCCGGAAATCGTAGCTGTCTCGGTTGTTGTACCTCCTCCGCTCCCCGTGGTGGTTGTTGTTCCTCCGCCTCCACCACCACAGGCGTAGATTAAAAACATGCAGGCCATTGTCACCAGAAGTCTTATTCCTAACGTCTTTCCCTTTCTCATTTTATCTTCCTCCTCCTCGTTTTTTTTACGGAGCGTTTTGACCTTGTTGCCTTTGTGCAGGATAACGTCTATGCCGGTTTTTTTCACCATTACTCAGCTTGCCTTAGGGTGGCCTGTCATGTGTTGCACAGTGTGAAGTGATGGCAGTTTTTCCCCTCTGCAGATGCGTAAATGGTATTTCGATTAATCCTGCCACAGGTACTGTCGGTCTTTCCGTAGTTCTCAAGCCAACTATTGGTGATAAATATCTCGCAATAGTTATGCCAGTTTATAACCCTTCAATATTAAAGCCTTTTGTGAAATAGCCTGCCTGAAACGCCGTTATTATTACCGGGGAAACGTAATAGTTTTTCGATTGTTCGAAGGATTGCTGTTGATCGCAAGTCAGTTGTCAATTCTTTAAGAAGCAGGAGACCCTGTTTTCTCCGGCCCTTGAGGGAAGCGGAACCGGGAATCTGTTATAATATAAAACCATGTATTCTGATTTGAATTTTTTTCCTCAAGTGAGTGATGAGGAAGTAAACAGGGAGAAGAGAAAGGCTAGGGAGCTCAGGGCTACCAGGTGGTGGAGGAATAAAAAGGGCAGGGGTGTATGCTTTTACTGTGAAAAGCAGATGTCGCCTGCGGAACTCACCATGGACCATGTAGTGCCTCTCATAAGGGGCGGCAAGAGCACAAAATCAAATATCGTTGCAGCCTGCAAGGAGTGCAATAACAAAAAGAAGTATATGCTGCCCATGGAGTGGGATGAATATACAGGGAACAGGGGTGGTGATGAAGATGTATAGATTTGACGGCCGCGTGGCCCTTGTGACCGGCGGTACAAAAGGGATAGGAAAGGCTATAGCGCTCTGCCTTGCACGGGGTGGCGCGAGGGTTGTAGTCAACTACTCCTCTGATGAGGACTCTGCTTTAAGTACAGAGGAGGAACTCAGAAAGGTAAATGGTTTTGGGCTTTCCCTGAAGGCGGATGTCTCGGATTCCCGGCAGGTGCAGGAGATGTTCGGGCAGATACTTGAGACAACCGGCACCCTGGACATTGTCGTCAATAACGCAGGGATGATAAGGGACAGTCTGCTTATGCTGATGAAGGATGAGGACTGGCAGAGGGTTATTGATGTCAATCTGACAGGTGTTTATAACTGTTCAAAGGCGGCACTGAGGCCCATGATTGGTGAAAAGTGGGGGCGGATAATAAATATTATCTCTCCGACGGCATTGATGGGCAGGGCAGGGCAGACCAATTATGCAGCCTCAAAAGGCGGAATTCTCAGCTTTACACGCTCACTTTCCAGGGAGGTGGCAAGCTATGGCATAACGGTCAATGCCGTCAGCCCCGGTCTTATAGAGACGGATTTGACATCCTCCCTCAGTGAAAAGGTAAGGAATGAATTCCTCGGCATGATACCCGGCAGGAGGCTTGGCACTACAGAAGAGGTCTCTCATGCCGTGGCCTTTCTTGCCTCAGGCAAGTCAGGATATATTACAGGGTCGTATATCTCGGTGGATGGGGGTATGACATAGCCGCATCCAGTCAGTCTCTTTTAATTACATGCCAATCCAAGTACTTTTTCTTCGGTTCATTTTTTATTCTTAAATCCTAAGACTATTTGCATTATACCAAGTAAGAAAATCAAGCCGGATGCTCCCATAAGTATTTGGTATAACGGTTCCTTTATGAAGCTTTGTCTCCCCTGGCCCATCATCATGAGTGCTTCACCAAAACCAGACGGGGGTCTCATCGAATAGACCGTGACCAATCCAATAACTCCGACAGTAAGTAAAATGATTCCAACTGTTTTTTTGTTCATAGCATGCCTCCTTTCAAGGTTGCTACAGCATTAATTCTTTATTATTCTTCCTTTGTTTAATTTTTAATGTTAGGGAGAGCGATTCACGTAAACTGGATAGTGCATACCTGTAATTATACCAGATTTAAGGATTCAGGTAATAATATTCGTGTACACATTTTCCTGTAATCTCTCAATCAGGTTCAACCCGAATCCAGTAATAAAAGGTTGTTGGAAGCGATATGACGGACTCTTCACTCAACTACAACCCCGGACCACAATTCCAGGCGGCTATCCAGTCCGCATCCCATGTCAGTATCACGGTCAATGCTGTCAGGGCCGGCGTTATTGAGACGGAGTTGACGGTGTCACCCAGTGAAGAGATAAAGCAGGAGTTTCTCGGTATGATACCCAGAGGTTCGGCTCTACTGAGGGGTCTTCTCAAGCTATGGCTTTTCTTGCCTCTGCAATGCAGGATATATTACAGGGTCATATATCCTGGTGGATGGGGGTATGACATAGCCGGGAGAGGTATAAATAGAATGGGGGAGGTTTCATGTTATTAACCCGGCAAATAAACAGGGTGACATAGGAGGGGGAAAATAGAAAAAGAAGATGCGAGAAAAATGGCACAAAAGACACAGCAACAGATGCGGAAACAGGGAATCCGACTACGCCAGAAGGGATATGGCACATCTGTTGCCTCGGAAGTACTGTTTTGAGGCCGCTTTCAGGTCTTTTTCTTCCGGAAGTCAACCTTGACGACTTTCGACGGTTTTTCCTCCCCGGTGGTTGACTCAGTGGCAGTTTCCGGCCCCATGTCCGTCAGACACAGAAACTGCGTGTTCAGCTCTGGACAATAGACCCCCATTATATGATCTGCCGGGACAATACAGTGCTGGGGGGTTGTTCCAAAGACGAGCCTGGCATCAATTCCATAGTCATCCCACGTAAATTTCATCCCCTTGTTGAAGACCAGGATGAGTCCCTTCTCCTCCTCTTCCAGGAGAAAGCCCCGGTTGCCGATAATCACATTTTCAGCATTCCTGACAACAACAAAGACCCTTCCGGCAAGATCGAGGAGTTCATAGAAGAGATGTCTCTTCAGTTCATTCAGTCTAATGCCTGTTTCTTCTCTCTTTTCCATTATATATTATACCCGGCCTCAGCAATAAAAAGCCTCCGCAACTAAATTAAAACACAGAGACACAGAGTCACGGAGAGAAAAAGAGAACCTTACTCTCAGCAACACTAAAAACTGCCTGGAACTTATAGTTTCCTGTAGTTGTTCTGTCTGTCTCCGTGCCTCAGTGTCTCAGTGTTTATTAACCCGTAAATCAACACAGGTGACAGGCGATTTTTCTGTCTCCCGTGTCTCTCAGTTCAGGAGTCTCCCTGCTGCATATTGATACTTTCTTCGGACATCTTGGATAGAAGAGGCAGCCTGAAGGTAATTCGGCCATCTCCGGGATACTGTTACAGGCTTTCACGAATTTGTCCTGCCTCTTTTCTGTAATCTCCTGTTGTGTAACCCTTACTTTTGGTATGGCATTCAGTAGCATTTCGGTGTAAGGGTGCTGCGGGTCCTGAAATATCCTTTCGGCATCCGCCTCTTCAACGATTTTTCCCAGATACATGACTGCCACCACATCAGCAAAGTAATAAACCACATTCAGGTCATGACTGATGAATATAAATGACAGCTTTTTCTCTTTTTTAAGGTCACCGAGCAGGTTGATTATCTGGGCCTGTATGGAGACATCAAGGGATGACAGGGGCTCATCTGCCACAATAAGCTCAGGTGAAAGGGCCAGAGCACGTGCTATGCAGACCCTCTGCCTCTGCCCCCCGCTGAACTCATGGGGATAACGGTTCATGTGTTCGGGTTTTAGTCCAACGGTTTCAAGAAGCTCTGCAATCCGGTCCTTAAGTTCTTTTTTGCGCACGATATTATGGATTATCAAAGGTTCGGAGAGGATGGAGAGTATCTTCATCCTTGGGTTGAGTGACGCAAAGGGGTCCTGAAATATCACCTGGACCGCCCTCCGGAAGTTTTTCAGTTCCCTGACACCGGCGTTATGGATATTGTTGCCCTTGAAGAATACCTTCCCCTCAGTGGGTCTGAGCAGTTGCAGTATGAGTTTTGCAAATGTTGATTTTCCACATCCGCTCTCACCAACAATGGCAAATACCCTGTCCGAATCAACAGATATGCTCACTCCGTCAAGTGCCTTAAGGGTCTTTGTCTTGGCAAAGATGCCTGCCTTGATTTCGTAATATTTTCTGAGGTCTTCTGTCCTTAGTATCTCCATATTAACCCTGACGGATAACATCCTCTACCCTGATGCACCTGACGAGATGGTCCTGTTCGATCCCGTGCAGTGGCGGCTCTTCGAGGTCGCATGCAGCAGTCCTGTATGTGCACCGTGTTGAGAACTTGCAGCCCGGGGGCAGTTCGTCCGGAGCCGGGACTGATCCAGGGATCGGCTTTAACTGAATATTCCTTGCCACCGGAAGGGAGTGAAGCAGGCCAAGGGTATAGGGATGTGCCGGTTTCCGGAAGAGTCTATCAACCGGGGCTATCTCCACGATTCTTCCGGCATACATGATGGCCACCCTGTTGGCATTTTCTGATATGATTGCAAGGTCATGGGTAATAAGCAGGATGGACATCCCCCGTTCCTCCTTGATATCAAGCAGGAGGTTGAGTATCTCCGCCTGAATCGTTACATCAAGGGCTGTTGTGGGCTCATCTGCTATCAGCAGGGAGGGATTGCACGCTACAGCCATTGCTATCATCACCCTCTGGCGCATACCACCGGAGAGCTGGTGCGGGTAGTCCTTTATCCTGTGTTCAGGCGATGGTATATGGACGAGGCGAAGGAGTTCCACTGTCCTCCCGGTTGCCGCCTTTCCGGAGAGCCCCTCATGTGTTGTCAGTACCTCCGAGATCTGGTAACCAATAGTGAAGACAGGATTCAGGGATGTCATTGGCTCCTGAAAGACCATCCCCATCTCTTTACCCCTTATAGAGCGTAGTGTGGATTCATCAAGATTCAGGATATCCATCTCTTTACCGGTCGGCGGATTGAATAGTATCTTTCCTGTTGCATAGGCAGTGCCTGGAAGCAGACCCATGATTGATAGTGCTGTAATGCTTTTACCGCACCCGCTTTCCCCGGCAAGACCAAAGGTTTCTCCGGGCCTGATGTCAAGTTCGAGATTGGAGACAGCCGCAAGGGGTTTGTCCTTTTTTCTGAAGAAGATGTTGAGGTCCTTTATTTTCAGGAGGGGTGATTCTGTAACAACGGTTGTCGGACGTTTGCCGTCGGCAGCCATAACGTCTATTTTTTTTCCTCTTTTCTTATAAGGTGGAGATAGTTTTTTGCCTCTTGCAGTTTAGGATTTTCCTCAAAAGCCTTTTCCCATTCCTCAATTGCGAGACCCGTGAGGCCCTTCATGTAGTAAGTGATGCCGAGCTGTACCCATGCCTGACCGTAAGCGGGATTGATCTCCTTGGCTGAATTGAAATGTATTATTGCCTCTTCATACCTGTCCATGTTCCTGAGGGCAATGCCGAGTTTTGTGTGTACATCCGGAAGCCTTGGAGATAGCTTCAGTGCCTTGCGGTATTCTTCTATTGCCTCGTCATTCATGCTGAAATCAAGGTATATATTGCCAATCTTGTAATGTTCATTTGCAAGCTTGCCGGCAACAAATGGATCAAGTGTCCCGGGTGTTGGATGGGCTACCTGGGCTGCAATGGAGAATATCTCCTGTGCCCTTTCAAATTCACCAAGGTCATTGTACGTGATGGCAAGATTCAGTGATGCCTCGGTGTATCGCGGGTTCAGTTTCAGGGCTTTTTCAAAATAATCTACCGCTTCTTTCAGTTCTCCCTTCAGGTAGGAGATAACCCCGAGGTGATTCAGTATATCTGCATACTCGGGCTTTCTCTCCAGAACCTCTTTTAATATTGGTTCTGCTTCAGAGTATTTCCCTTCCTCAAACAGCCGGTTGCCCTCATTATAAAGTTCTTCAAGTTGTTCGTCCACAGTTATCCCTTTTCAGGCCTTAAAATGCACGAATATCATGCCTGGGTTCTTTTAGGGGATGCCTTCCCGCTTCTTAAAAGTATAGGGGCTCAAAAGATTTTTTGTCAAGATTCAGGAGGGTTTGAGCGAATTTGTAAAAAAAGCAGCCAGGGAGGTGGGCGCCTGGCTGCCAAGGGGAGGAAGTAACCGAGAGAAAATATGCCTGTATCACTCTATTTAAGAGTTTTGTTGCGATGAGATTTAACGAGCCGTTATTAAGAAATTACCCTTGATCCTGCTTATAGGATAGCTGAAGATTTTGAAAAAAGGATGAAGAAATTATGAATAAATAGTGAAGATTTGCCTTGATATAGAGGGATGTTGGATATAATAGAATTGTTGTTAATATGGGGTTGCATTTATGTGTGCATAAGTAGCAGAATATTTCATCACACAACAAGGAGGGATTATGAAAAAGCAAAGGGGAAATCAATCTGACAGGAAATCGTTTGTCAAGGGGACAAAGGAGACAAGGAGCACTTCCAGTAACCCTGAGTCTAAGGCTGTCTCCAGTAAACCTGCTGCTGGCAATCCTGTCTCCAGTAAGCCAGCTGCCGGCAAATCTGTTTTCAGTAAACCTATCTCTGGTAAACCTGCTACCGGTAAGGCTATCTCCAGTAAGCCTGCTGCCGGTAAAGCTATCTCAGCTAAACCTGTTTCCAGTAAACCTGTGAAGAGTTGGGAGGTTGCAGGGATTAAGAAACAGTACCTCAAAAGTCGTCCTGCCTGTAAGGTCACTTTCAAGCTGCCGAAAGAGGCGGCTCCAGATGCTCATAAGGTCAGCATAGTGGGTGATTTCAATAACTGGGACGGAGGGGCCGCTGTGATGAAAAGGCTCAAAAGCGGTGACTTTACTATCACCATGGAACTTGAGACAGGAAGAGAGTACTGTTACCGCTATCTTATAGATGCAACAAAGTGGGAGAACGACTGGTGTGCTGACAGGTACAGGCCGAATCCCTTTGGCTGTGATGATTCCGTGGTAATTCTATAGGATGCCTTCAGGTGTTGTGAAAAGGAGATTGGCTGAAGCAGAAGGCTACCTTGAAGAGGCAGAATACCTCTATAAAGAAAAGCTCAGCAATCTCCACACGCTTGCAAAACTATATCATGCAATGATCTACAGCCTTTTTGCACTCTTTGACCTCAGGGATATCGGGGGGTTGACGCATGCAGATTTGATAGAGAGATTTGAGAGGGATTACGTGCAAAAAGGAGTTTTTGATTCAACTGTTCTTGAAGCAATGCGATTTGCTTATGATATAACACATGAGTGTGATTGTGCTCATATGAAACAGCCTGAGGATAGGGATGTAACGAGGTTAGAGCCGATTGTGAGAGGTTTTGTCCATGAGGTTGGGGCTGTTCTGAGAGGACAATAATTCAGCATACCACCACAGTCTCAGTTTTTTTTTGCACAGCACAGAATTATCCATGTATCCAGGAGTTGCAAGCCTTCTGTGCTTCTTTCCAGCTTTTTTCTATCGGGATATCCAGGTGTAATAAGTTTTTGCTTGACTTTGATTCGGGGTATTCTTTAGAATGAGATTGAGAATAAATCTCAATTGTTATTCCCGGCCCCCGAAAGCCTTCGGGAGTAGGAAAGCCTTCTTAAAGAACGACAACTGTTAGAGCTCGGGACATCCGGAAAGCATTAAAAAGATAGATTCCGGCTTAAGAACTGCCGGAATGACAGACAGGAAAATTGAGTTTATAAACAGACACTAATTAAAGATATATGGAATGTCATAAAACAGAGAAGATAATTTCAGGTATTCAGAGGATAGTCCTTGTAGGGAATCCCAATGTGGGCAAGAGCGTTATCTTTGGTTTCCTTACAGGCAAGTACGTTACGGTTTCTAATTATCCGGGAACGACGGTCGAGATATCCCAGGGCAATATCAACCTTGAAGGTAACAAGTTCCTTGTAATTGATACTCCGGGTGTGAATAACCTGATACCCATGAGCGAGGATGAGAAGGTTACAAGGGACATCCTGCTTTTAGAGAGACCCTTTGCAGTAATTCAGGTGGCGGATTCCAAGAACCTCAAGAGGACCCTGATGATAACCTTACAGTTATCGGAGATGGGCCTGCCCCTTGTCCTGGACCTTAATATGGAAGATGAGGCCATGGACAGAGGTGTTCAGATTGACAAGGAGAGGCTGAGGGAATTGCTCGGTATTGACGTAGTCGGTACTGTTGCTCCAAGAAGAAAAGGGGTTAAAGAGCTAAAGGAGTGCATCCTCAGGGCAGCCATACCAAAGATAAAAGTTGTCTATGACGCTCTGATAGAGGAATATATTGAGAAGATAACCTCGCTGCTTCCTGAATCAGGGGTTTCTAAAAGGGCGATTGCCTTGATGATCCTTGCAGGAGATGAGAGCCTGAGGAGTTGGCTGAAACTCAAGCTTTCTGATGAAGTGATCGAGGAGATAGAGAGGCTGAGGGATGAGTGTCAGGCCCATTATCCAAAACCCCTGGGTTTGATTATTCATGAGACAAGATATCGTTATGTCAAAAGCATAACCGATGAGGTCTTAACAAAGGTGCAGGCAAGCAGGGGCAGGCTTGGTCTCTTTCTGGAGAGGGTAAGCATGGACCCCATCTGGGGCCTTCCGGTTTTCCTTGCTGTATTGTATCTGTTGTACGAGTTTGTTGGTGTTTTTGGAGCAGGCACCCTGGTGGATTTCTTTGAGAAGGTCATTTTCGGCCGCTATCTGAACCCAATGGTGATAAAACTCGTGGATGTGCTGTTGCCGGTACCCTTTCTGCGGGACATGCTTGTGGGGGAGTATGGTGTTGTTACAGTGGCGTTAACCTATTCCATTGCCATCGTGCTTCCTATTACCGCGACATTTTTCATCGCTTTTTCAATCCTTGAGGACAGTGGATACCTGCCGCGTCTTGCCATCATGAGTAACCGGATATTTAATCTCATCGGCCTTAACGGCAAGGCCATCTTACCCATGATACTTGGGCTTGGCTGCGGGACCATGGCAGTTATGACCACGAGAATACTGGAAACAAAGCGGGACAGGATAATTGCCACATTTCTCCTCGCCCTGGCCGTTCCCTGCTCGGCTCAGCTTGGCGTGATTCTTGGAATGCTGGGTGCCCTTTCATTTAAGGCTACCGTAATATGGATAGGTGCGGTTTTGGGTGTTCTTTTTGCTGCAGGTTTTCTTGCATCAAAGGTTGTTCCGGGAGAGAAGACCGAGTTTTTTCTTGAAATACCGCCTATAAGAATGCCGGGGTTGTCAAATGTATTAATAAAGACCGTTGGCAGAATCGAATGGTACCTGAAGGAGGCGGTTCCACTCTTCATTCTTGGTACCCTCGTATTGTTCTTTCTTGATAAATTCACACTCCTTGGCATTATAGAGAGGGGGGCATCTCCTGTGGTTCAGGGGTTTTTGGGTCTCCCTGCAAAAACAACAGGATTTTTCATCCTTGGATTTCTCAGAAGAGACTATGGTGCTGCAGGGCTTTTCAGTATGTCAATAGCAGGAGAACTAACCCCGATACAATCTCTTGTAAGCCTTGTAACCATTACCCTGTTTGTGCCCTGTCTTGCAAACTTTTTTATGATAATCAAGGAGAGGGGGATGAAGGTTGCACTTGCTGTAACCACTATAGTCTTTATCCTTGCCTTTTTGGTCGGAGGTATGTTGAATTTTGCACTCAGGGGGCTGAATGTATCCATATGAGAATAACTGGATCCTGTTCAGAAACTAAAATGGGAGGGGGTACCCGTTATGAAAAAGAAGCGGGAGTTAAAGAAGGTGGACCGGACAGGAAGTTCAAAGACTTCAGGCCGCATGCCTGCCCGGAAAACTGATTACGAGGAGGTTTTCAGGAATTTCCTCCAGACCAGGGGCCTGAAACTGACCAGAGAAAGAAGGGTCATCCTTGAAGAAGTATTCAAGTATCATGACCATTTCGATATTGATGAATTCTATCTGAAGGTCAGACAGGAAGGTTTAAAAGTCTCGAAGGCTTCAATATACAGGACCTTGCCGCTGCTTCTGGAGTGTGGACTTGTGGATGAGGTTAAGACTACAGAGAGACAGGCATTTTATGAACATATCCATGGACATAAACACCATGATCACCTCATCTGCCTCTCCTGCGGAAAAGTGATAGAGTTTTATTCACCTGCCATAGAGAGGCTCCAGGAAGAGATATGTAAAAAAAACAGATTTAAGAGTTTGAGACACATCCTTGAGATTCAGGGCCATTGTAAGGACTGTGCCGATGGTTAAGTTGTTGTGTTATTATAATAATCTTAAAATTCTTTAAAACCACAATACATGAAAGAAATGAAGACCTATCTTGACTGTTTTCCCTGTTTTTTAAGGCAGGTAGTTATAGCCCTGTCCCAGGTATCAGTGGATGAGACTTTAAAGGTGGAGATACTGAAGGAGACCCTTGAGGATATCCGGGAGACTGATACTTCAAAGACCCCTGCACATGCCACTACGTTTATTCACAGGAAGATTCGGGAACTCCTTGGATGTGACCCATTCAAGGAGATAAAGCAGAGGTATAACCGGATAGCCCTCGGTCTTTATCCCAGCCTTAAGTCTCTCGTTGACGACTCCCCTGATCCGCTCTGGACGGCTTCCAGGTTGGCGATAGCGGGCAATGTGATAGATTTTGGTATTTATAAAGAGGTTGACATAGAGGCAGAGATTAACCGTTCCCTGAGGGGTGAGATTGTGTGGGATGACTATGCAGACTTCAGGGCCTCCCTGGACAGTACCGAAGAGGTGCTTTATCTTATCGACAATGCCGGAGAGATAGTCTTTGACAGGATACTGATCGAGACCATCCGGGACAGGGGGAAGAGGGTTACCGCAGTAGTAAAAGGCGGACCTGTTATAAATGATTCAACGGTAGAGGACGCTTTTGAGGTTGGGCTTCAGGAGATATGTGAGATAAAGGACAACGGTTCAGATGCCATAGGTACCATTCTTGAGTGGTGTTCTGAAGAGTTCACGCGGCTTTTTTACGGGGCATCCCTTATAATCAGTAAAGGACAGGGTAACTTTGAGACCCTGATGAACGTGGATAAAGAGGTCTTTTTTCTTTTTCAGGCAAAGTGCGATGTGGTCTCCGGTTTCCTCGGTGTTACTAATGGTTCGATGTTGCTTGTTGAAAACAGGAAACTCTTTAGCCGCGAATCTCCACGAATGGGCACGAATTGAAAGTATCATTGATTACTTATTCAGATATTTGCGAATTATAAACCACAGAGGCACAGAGACACGGAGATTAGAACTAATCCCAGCTTATGATATGGATTATTAAGACTTTAAAAGTGAAAGTTCATAAATATTTTTTTTCTGTGTCTCCGTGTCTCTGTGGTTTAATGAAGTCTTTATTCTTAACGCTGAAAGCTTACGGAGGTGAGCATTATGGAGTATCTGAGACTCTCAAGGGCTAATGAAGAGGAGATTATTCAAAAGGCCATAGATGTGCTGAATAGAGGTGGCGTTGTTGCCTTTCCCACAGAGACCTTTTATGCACTTGGGGCAATGTATGACAAGGAAGAGGCACTTAAGAGGTTGTATGAGCTTAAGAGGAGGCCTTTTGAGAAGGCCATTCCGGTAATGATAGGTTCTACCGAACAACTCTCTCTTATAGCAACGGATGTCCCTGAAGAGGCAAGGAGGCTTACGGAGAAATACTGGCCCGGACCACTTACCATAGTGCTGAAGGCCGGAGCAGGCCTGAGCCGCTATCTTACAGCTGGGACAGATAAGGTTGCAGTGAGGATTCCGGGAGAGTCCTTTGCCCTCGGTCTTGTCAGGAAGGCCAACTGCCCTATAACTGCTACCAGTGCAAACCCTTCGGGTGTGCCTCCAGCCGAGCATGCCCAGGCTGTACTGAAATATTTTGGTGAAACCCTGGACCTTATAATAGATGGGGGACTGACTCCGGGGGGGGCTCCCTCAACCATAGTTGAGATAGTCAAGGGTGAGGTGAAGCTGTTAAGGAAGGGCAGAATCAGAAAGATTATGCTGGATTAGAATTTTTTTGTTCCACGGTCAAGAATCTCTCTTATCACAGAGAGCAGTTTTGAGCTCTGAAAGGGTTTTTTCAGGAATCCGTCTATCCATACATTGCCGACGTCTTCACTAAACCCGGTTGTTGCAATTATCTTAGTGCCGGGCTTTAACTTTCTTAGTTGTTCTATCAACTGGGCTCCATCCATTGAGGGCATGACAATGTCTGTTATCACAAGGTCTATTTTATTTCTGTTTGCTTTGAAAAACTCAAGACCATGCAGGGGGTTATCATATATTATTACATTAAATCCATTATGAGAGAGTGCTTCTTTAATCAGTTGAAGTATCGGAATCTCATCATCGATGACGAGTATTGTCTTAATACCGACGACCTTTTCTATTCCTTTAGAGCTGTCTCTGAAGAACTGTTTTTTAGAGACCGGTAAATATATGTTGAATTTCGTTTCATGTCCCTTCCTGCTTTCAACCGTAATGTACCCGCGATGCTCTTTAATAATTCCATATACCATGGCAAGACCGAGCCCTGTGCCCTTGCCCTTCTCTTTTGTGGTATAAAATGGTTCAAAAATGTGTGGTAAGTGTTTCTCTGATATTCCGGTTCCTGTATCAGTAACCGTTGTGTGAATATACTCTCCACTCTTGATAGCTGCCCGAATGTCAAGACTATTATGTTTGATCTCCACGAGTTTGGTTGCTATGGTTATTTCACCTCCGTCAGGCATTGCATCCTTTGCATTGATTATCAGGTTCATCAGTACCTGTTCTATCTGGCTTACATCGCCTTCAACAGGAGGAATAGATTTGTCCAGTTCTTTTCTGAGCACGATGTCTCTGGGAACAAGCCTTGAAACCATACTCATGGTATCTTCAATAACAGAGTTTATTGCAAAGGGGACAGATTCAACGCTGCCTTTGCGGGCAAAACTGAGTAGCTTGGAGACCATCTGGGAGGCCTGCCTTGCAGATGTTTCAATAACCCTTACCTTGTTGGCTATTTCAGGTAAAAGTTTATCACTCAGAAGAATCAGGTCGGCATAGCCGAGGATGGCAGTTAATATGTTATTAAAATCATGGGCTATCCCTCCAGCGAGGGTACCTATAGACTCCATCTTCTGGGAGTGCAGGAGCTGTGCCTGGAGCTGTTTCTTCTCCGTAAGATCCCGGTGAAACGACTGTATTAATAATCTGCCGTCTATCTGTATTGCTTTTGCACTTATTTCAATGGATACTTTGTTTTCATCCTTTCCGTAATGTTCGGTTTCAAATAGCAGCGGCTCTCCATTCAGCAGCCGTTCCAGGCGTTCCCTCCACATGAGTCTGTTTTTGTCTGTGTCAGGTCCAAGGTGTTGTATGTCTGTGCCTATAAGCTCTTTTTTCTCACGTTCATAGATTTCGCATGCCCGTTGATTTGCGTCCACGATCACACCGTTATCGTTCATAATCAGTATACCGTCATTGGCGTTTTCAAACAGGGTCTTGAGCATGGCCTCCGACTTCCTGAGGTCCCTGGTCCGTTCCTGAACTATTTCTTCAAGTTGCTGGGAATATTCCTTGAGTTTGGTTTTTTCTTTGTCGAGGTCGTATTGGAGGCTGAGTTCATTTATGAGGCTTTTTTGATGTAGGTATCTCCATATGACAGCAATAACAAAAAATGATATTAGAAAAGAATTGTTGGAAAAGAATAGTCTAAAATCGACTACTTTGTCGAAAAGCAAAATCGGGACTAAGTATATGGAGTATACAAGCGCTATTCCTAACAGAGAAAATGATAGGTTGAGAGGTATTAAACCGAATATACAAACTACTAAAATAATCATTCCAGCATAATAGGATGATCTGTGACCTCCAAAGTCGAGTATCATGAATTCTATCATAGTTGCAGAGACTATAATAGTGAGTATAATAATTGCGAATCGATAGTATCGATTTACTACTTTTATATTTAAGAAAAAGAAGATCAAAAGTGAGAGGGAAGCCATTACTCTATAGAACATAAATTTTTCAAAATTTTCCGGAGTGCTGACATAGTCCATGATGCCCAATATGAGGAAAAGACAAGAACCTAAGATTAAAGTGGTACTAAGCCAAAACTTGGTTAGTTCGTCGAGTTTCCTGTTTATGTATAAAGTTTTTTCCATTTTTAAAGTTTGTATTCTTCTTTTCTTAGAATTAATTTTGCGGTTTCACGTCCAATATAGGCAACTCCAGATACCCCTTGGGTTTGAGCAACCCAGTGACCAGATAAATATAACCCATTTATTGAAGTGGTCTGCCGCAATTCAGGAGTGAACATTTGTGAGGGCATGCTCGCCCAGCCATAAGCAGCTCCTTGATAATTCAGGGTATACCTGTACATTGTATCAGGCGTAGCTATTTCTTTTAAAACTATATGTTGCGATAATTGTGGGATAATTTGCTCAATCCTATTTACTAAGCATTCTGACAAACTATCTTTATTGTCAATCCAGTACTTTTTGTTTTTAAATGGAGCATTTACAAATGCCTGAACACTGTTTTTGCTGGGTGATACGCGTACCATATACCCTGTTGAATTGTTTGTACTGCCATTTTGTAAGGCGAGATACAAATCTTCTATTTTATGATGGGGCATTCCCCAGATATTTACGCCTGGGTTGGGTAGGTTGTAATATTTATCTATTCCTAAATAAACAACAAAGACTGACAAGGAAGGAATCAGTCTGTCAAGCTTGCGTAGAAGTTCACCGTTAGTTGCCTGTTGTTCTAATAGTTTTAAAAAGGTTTGTCTTGCATCGCAATTAGAAATTACATATTTTGACGAAATGAAGCCATCTTTTTCTAAGAAGACTCCTTTAACTTCGTTACTTTCTACCTTGATTTTCTGGACAGGATTGGATAGTCGTAATTCACCTCCCAGTTCCTTTAGCCTGAGTGACAATATGTCAGGTAGAACTTGCATCCCACCTTTGGGATAGTACCCACCATCAAGAAGAAATTCAGTATAAATTTTTGTGCCGGTAAAGGCTGAAATTAACGATGGAGGCAATCCACCATTCCCTAAAATAGGAAGTGATAGCATTGATTTAAGTTTGTTGTCGATAAGATGTTGACTTAGTAAGTCGTTAAAAGTCATATTTCTTAAAGCTGCGAAATCGAATGGTTTAGAATCGGATAGAAAAGAGATGAAACTTTTAATACCTTTTGCTTCGTGGGGAAATAACTCTAAGAGTCCTTCTATCGTTCTGTTTATGTCTGCCCAAAAGGTTATTTTGTAATCAGGCGAGACAATAATGTCTGAAGGGTCATGTCGTTCTATTTTTATTCTTTTGTCTAAATCTAATGTTTCCAGGATACGTTTCATATTTCCGTCTTTACGGTAACTACCAAAAGAATGAGCAGCAGCATCAAAAGTAAAACCGTTTCTTTTAAAAGAGGTACAGTACCCCCCCGGTTTATGATGCTGTTCTGCAATTAGCACCTTCATCCCTGCCTTTGCCAGATAGCAACCGCAGACAAGGCCACCTATTCCTGCACCAATAATTATTGCATCATAATGATTATTCTTTCCACTGTTCATGTCTGATCGCTCTGTGAAAGCAATCTTTTTGTTAAATCTATTATCTGCTCAACAGTGTTGATTTCAGGTATGTCAGAGTCTCTAATGGATATCTTGTACTTTTTTTCAAGTGCAACGGTAAGCTCGATCGCCTTGATTGAGTCAATCTCCAGGTCATCTGGCAAGTTTGTATCAGAGGTTATTTCTTCCTTCTCAAAGCCTGAAATATCCGAGATTATCGAAATGATTTCATCTTCAATTTTTTCAGCCAACATATAGCTTCCTCCTTATTGAATGAATTTCTTCACTGTGCCACAGATTTCCACGAACTACATATATTTTTTTAGCCGCAGATTTACGCCGATTAGCACTGAGATTTTTTTCTTTTATTATCATAGATAAATTTTTATACTTAAACCTATCCGTGTTCATCCGCGTAAACCTGCGGCTAAACATTGCTAAGTTTCTTCAAAACCAGGGAGGCGTTATTGCCTCCAAAGGCATAGGAATTATTCAAGGCTATATTAACAGTCTGCTTCCTTGCCTGATTCGGTACGCAGTCAATATCACATTCAGGGTCAAGTGTTTCAAAATTGATAGTAGGCGGTATCAGGTCGTTTTTTACAGCTAAGGCACACGTGATGGCCTCAAGTGCAGAGGCTGCTCCCATTGTGTGGCCCAACATGGACTTAATGGAGCTTACAGGAATTTTCTTATAGAGAGGGCCGAAGACTTCTTTAATTGCTGCGCTCTCATTCTTGTCATTTGCCAGTGTGCCTGTTCCATGGGCGCTTATATAGTCCACATCTTCAACTGTAATCCCTGTTTCCAGCAAGGCCTTTTTCATGCATTCCGCAATGCCCTCTATTGATGGGGTTGTCATGTGGCTGGCGTCGCAACTGAGGCCGTATCCTAATATTTCGGCATAAATCCGGGCATTTCTTTTTAAGGCATTCTCCAGGGTTTCCAATACAAGGATTCCTGCACCTTCTGCCAGCATCATGCCTTTCCTGTTTTTATCGAATGGCTGACACCTTTCAGGAGCGACTGCCTTGAACTGGTTAAAGCCCGTGTATTCAATCCTGGACATTGGATCAGATGCCCCTGCAAACACGATGTCGGCTCTGTTAAGTTTGACCTGATCATAACCATAAGCAATGGCATAATTGCCGGCAGCACATGCTGTAGAGAACATAAAATTGGGGCCGTTGAATCTGAATTCTTTTGATATCATTGATGGTGCTGCATGTGTTGGCATTTGGTAGAATAATTCGTTGCCTATTTCCTCATTAGCAAGGATGTGGTTGTTAATCTTCTCAATGGTCGTAATAGTCCCCAATGTTGTGCCATGAGAAACACCAACCCTGAAGCTGGCTAATTTCTCGGACGTCAAAGCTGCGTCTTCTAAAGCAAGCTTTGTTGCAGCCAGTGCCATTTGTGTGGCACGATTCATGACCTTCAACCGTTCCGCTGAAATAAAGTCTTCGGGGTTAAATTGTTTGACTTCCCCACCCATATGTGTAAAGTGTTTGGAGGTATCAAAGGATGACACAGGACTTATTCCCGATTTACCTTTCAGGAGGCTGTCCCAGAACGCATCTTTCCCGATTCCAATGGAGGATATAACGCCGATGCCTGTTATGACTACTCTGTTTTTCATTTATTTAGCCGCAGATTTACGCAGATTGGCGCAGATATTTTTCCTCTTATTATCAAATGCAAACCTTCTAACTTCTGGTTTTCTTGCAAAATTCACTAACAATCCAACCTCAATATTTGTTGCTTTCAAGTAATTGATTATTTGGGCTTCATGTGCAGGGTCAATAGTGCGTGTTGCTTTTAGTTCAACTATTACTTTTTCGTTTATAATTAAATCCGCCTTAAACCCTCCGATGACATCTCCTCTGAAAAATACCGGGATACTTTTCTGATTCTCTACTTTCAGGCCATATCCGGTCAACACAATATACATGGCATTTTCATAGATGGATTCAAGAAATCCATCACCGAGTTCATTATAAACTTCATAAAAACTCCCAAGAATTATATCTGTGATCTCTTTATGTTTAAATACATCAGCGTTCATCTGCGTAAATCTGCGGCTAAATATTTACGGTTTTTCAAGCACGACCGCTGTATTATTGCCATATGGATCAGATGATATTACAAGCGCTGTATTGATGTTCTTCTCCCTTGCCTCATTAGGTACATAATCAAGGTCACATAGAGGATCTTTTTCTGAGTAATTTATTGTGGGTGGCAGGAATCCCTTGTGAATAGCACCGACTACTGCAGATAACGACAGGGCGCCCGAGGCTGAAAATGTCTCACCTATCATTGACTTTATTGCACTTACAGGAATGTTGTAGGCCCTTTCTCCAAAAACTTTCTTGATTGCGGTTGTATCCATTTCGTCAAGCTCTCTTGTAGAGTTAGCACTTGCGGATATATAATCAATGTCAGCAATATCCAGGGAGGCTTCACGGATGGCAAGTTTAATAGCGGTTGCAAGCCCATTGTCGGAGCTGAACCTTTTGTCGTTTTCAGAGGTAAAGGAGTTTCCATAGCCTGATACCTTTGCAAGAATGACAGCCCCTCTTCTAAGGGCGTGCTCTTTAGACTCCAGGACTAAAAGCGCAGCCCCTTCTGAAAGGATTGTGCCGCATCTTCCTGCATCAAATGGACAACAGACAGGATCTCTCCCGTCTGAGCCGGAGAGAAACCCAAGTTTGTAAAAGCCCATATATGTCTCCTCACACAGCTCTTCCACTCCCCCGGCAAGGACTGCTTCAGCCCTCTTTAACCTGATAAAATCAGCAGCATAGGTCAGGGCGTCAAGAGAGGCACAGAAGCCTGTTGAGATGGTCGTGTTAAACCCCTTTATTTTGAAGCGGATAGATACCTGGCTTGCCGGGGAGTTTATCACGGTGTTTGGAAATAGTGAAGGGTTGACATATCGAGGCCCCTCAATAAGACCCGTGCGGTCAAACTGGGAGATACTATGCAAACTCCCAAAGGTAGTTCCTACCGAAACGCCGATAGAGCGGGTGCTTATTTCATTGATATCCAGCCCGGCATCATCTATGGCGAGGCGGGCTGCTGAGGTTAAGAGTTTGGTGCTCCGGTCAAGGATTCGTAGATCCTTTTTGCCGATATAAACTTCCGGCTCAAAATCGATCACCTCTCCAGCTACATGTACATTGACCCCTGAGGTATCAAACAGGCTTATCTCCTTAAATCCAGACTTGCCCTGTCTCAAACCATCCCAGTAAAAATCTTTGCCAATGCCGATTGGTGATACAACCCCTATGCCTGTGATAACTATATCTCTTTCTGTATTATTAGTTGTCAGACTTTTCATGTAGAGCTTTTTGTTTTTACCAATCAGAGCGCTTCAATGACATAAAAGATTATAACACCTGCTTCTTCCCGTGATTCTGTTATTGCACTCTCAGGTATCCCGGCCTGTTCGAATATCTCCCTGAAATCTTCTTCCTTGCGCTGGAGGAACCCGTCCCAGTCGGTTAGCCAGTGATAGTCCTGCGGTCTGTAACGGCGTACATCCTTGAATGGAGCAATCAACTTGCCCCCGGGGTTCAGAAGTTTATAAAGGGTTTTAAACAGTTTTACGAGGAAGTCATTGGGCAGATAGTCAAAAAAACCGGCACTGTAAATGATGTCCCTGGTCCCGAAGTCTTGCAGGGTTAGCTCGTAGTCGAACATCCTCAGGGCGTTGTGCTTTCTGAATTCTATATGGGGCAGGGCGCCAGTGTGATAAAGACGGCTGTAAGAGAAGGAGAGTGCATCCTCATCGTTGTCCACACAGAGGATATGTGCCTTTGATTTGAGAATCTCAGGGGCTATTTCAACGAGCTCCCTGCAGGATCCACAGGCAATATTTAGAACAGAGGGTCCGGTTCTGTTCATTAACTCATCTTTAAGGATGCCCTGTAATTTTCTTATCCTGTTTCTGACAGCAACGGCAAGTGTTGACCTGAGGGATGCAAGGTCAAGATAGTGTCCTATGCCATCAGACAGGGGTATGTTTCTGTATGCGGTTTCAAGTGTTTTATAATCACCATGATGGCCTTGTGGCCATGTCCTTGCACGGTTATAAATGTAACTTTTTGAGAATATATGATTTGTCTTTTGATGGAATTGAGCCCTGTGATGTTTGATGACTGATATATCATTAATCCCATCTTCAAACCGCTCTGCCTTGAGAAGGAAGTCATCTGAAATCTGTTCGAGTATTTCAAGGACATCATCATTGTCATCTGCCTGAGAATGTACTGTTTCTTCGAGGGCATGGAACCTTTCTATCAATTCCTCTGTGGCCTCTTCGATATAGTCTATCCACCGCTGCTGAATCTCCCTTTCATGGATATCAAGAAATTTTTCACTTCCAAAGTTGATGTTCCGTCCGCAATTCCAGCAACTTTCAGTTTTGTTAAGGTTGCGGCTGCTACAATAGGGGCATGTTTTTTCAGAGGAGAGGTTGTCTTTGATATACTGCCACAGTGTCAATCTGGAAGATTTATCGAGGTTTATAAATCTCACAGCAATTCCATCTTCATCTTTTCTGAGTATCATGCCGTTAATTTCACAATCACCAATGTTTGGCAGATGGGCCTTTAATCTGATTAGTTCATTTTCTGTTAAGTGTGATAATGAATTGAGGAAGGCGCCATTGAGTCCGAGATTTTTAATTTCAGTTTCTTGATGCACATTCCCTGAACTGTAATCTGATAAAATCGTGGCTGGAATCCTGGCATTACACCTTACGTCAAAACGTAGCATAGTCTCCTCCTTCAAATTGGATTTAATGCCAATACTTGCATATAATTATATATGAAAAATTAGAAAAATTAATAGCTTGTCTAATCCCTTGAATCTCCAGGCCGATAAAATGCCAAAATTATAAGCTGACTATTCTTCCGTCAACCATCCTGATTATCCGTGTGCATTTCCGGGCAAGCATATCATTGTGTGTGACTATGACAAAGGTTGTTCCCTTTGAGGAGTTGACTTCAGTGAGGAGATTGAACAGGTCATCACCTGTTTTTGTGTCGAGATTGCCTGTTGGTTCATCGGCAAGGACAACAGCTGGTTCCATAATCAGGGCCCGTGCCACTGCAACGCGCTGCTGCTCACCTCCCGAGAGTTCACCGGGCCGGTGTGAGATACGACCATGAAGGCCGAGTTCTGTCAGTATTGATGTTGCCCTCTCTTTTATCTTGGATTGGTTCAATCCATTGATAATCCCCGGCATCATCACATTTTCAAGGGCGCTAAATTCAGGCAGGAGATGGTGAAACTGGAAGACGAATCCAATTCTGTGATTCCTGAACGATGCGAGGGTAATATCGTCAAATGAGAAAACATCGTCACTGCCGTACAGGACCTCTCCTTCGGTAGGCTTGTCAAGGGTGCCGAGGATGTGAAGGAGCGTGCTTTTGCCCACACCGGATGCTCCCACGATTGCAGCCATTTCACCCGCTGCTATCTCAAGATCAATTCCTCTGAGAACCTCAATGTCTCCTGCAGGTGTATAAAACAATTTTTTCAGACCGCGGGTTTTGATAAGGGGCATTCTATCTGTCTGTTATCTCCTTTTTGATCTTCCTTGCTTTTTTTGTCTGTTCCTTAATTTTTTTCTTTGTGCTTTGGAGGTTGTCGGCCTTCTCCGCAAGCTCATCGCTTTTTTCCTGTATAAGTTGCCCTGCCTCTTCCGATTTCTGTCCGAACCATCTGAAGGGCTCACCACCTTTAAGGATGGCAATTATCACAAACGCCACTACCGCAATGATAGCGAGACATATCATCCGTCTGATAAGTTTAAACATCTTTCTGTCCTGGTGTTTTCATCATTCATACCTCAAAGGCTCAACAGGGTTGAGCCTTGCTGCCTGGTAGGCGGGGTAAATGGTAGCAAGAAAGCTTATACAGATGGCTGAGAGCGATACAGCAACAAAGTCAGTCAGGTTCATCTTTACAGGAATAGAGCTGAGATAATAAACATCCGGAGGAAGTTTTATTATTTCATATGTATTTAACAGATAGCCAAGAAGATACCCGCCTGTAACACCAATGGTCGTACCTGCAAGCCCTATCATCAGTCCCTGAAAGATGAATATGGCCATTATTGCACGGTTTGTGGCACCCATAGCCTTAAGTATAGCTATCTCCCTCTCTTTCTCAATGACGTTCATTATGAGGGTGCTGATAATATTAAATGATGCAACGAGTATTATTAGTGTTAGTATAACAAACATTGTGAATTTTTCGAGTTTCAGTGCCGAGAAAAGGTTTTTGTTCATCTGCATCCAGTCCCTTGCGTAAAACGTGGGGCCAAGAATCTCCTGCACCCTCTCTCTCACCTCCGGGGCACTGTATATGTCGTCAATCCTCAGCTCAATCCCCGTTACAGCGTCCCCAGTGCGGAAAAACTCCTGTGCAGCCTTGAGGGATGTAAGGGCAAGATTTGTATCATACTCATACATGCCCACCTCAAAAAGCCCCACAACCCTGAACTTTCTTACCCTCGGGAGCATCCCCATCGGTCCTAACTCCTGAATAGGGGATATCACGTTAATCTCATCGCCCACGTAAGCGCCAAGGATATTTGAAAGTTCGCTTCCCAGTATGATGCCCGGAAGTGTTGCGTCCTCAGTGAGGTTGTCAAGAGTTCCTTCCTTCATGTGCTCTCTCAGGGATGTTGTCTGGTCTTCATATGCAGGGTCTATGCCCCTCAGATACACCCCGTGTGCCCGCTTGCCTTTTGATACCATTATCTGACCAAGGACAAATGGTGATGCCCCGGTTACACGGGGAATGGTCTTTAATTCTTTAATTACCCCTTCATGGTTCTCTATGCCGCCGGTGTAGTTGAGTACGACAACATGGGCATTTACTCCGAGTATCTTTTTTCTCAGGTCTTCATGAAAGCCGCTCATTACGGACAGGACAACAAGGAGGGCCATAACTCCCACTGCAACCCCGCCTGTGGTTATAACCGTGTTGAATGATATGCCTTTGTGTTTCTTTTTTGATTTAAGATACCTGAGTGCTATGAATATCGGATAAGATAGTTTCATATGCTCCTTATTTTGTTTATTTCTCAGGCTTCATCTGAGGGAACAGGATAACGTCGCGTATGGAGTGCGAGTTGGTCATAAGCATAACAAGTCTGTCAATTCCGATGCCCTCACCTGCAGCCGGAGGCATACCATACTCGAGTGCCCTGATGAAGTCGTCGTCCATCCAGTGGGCCTCTTCGTCCCCCTTTTCCTTTGCCTCCACCTGGCGGAGGAATCTGTCGCGCTGGTCCATGGGGTCATTCAGCTCTGTAAAGGCATTGGCGATCTCTCTTGAGGCTATGAAGAGCTCAAACCTTTCCACGAGTTCCGGCGAATCCTTTTTTCTCCTGGCAAGCGGGGAGAGTTCAAGGGGATAGTCGGTAATAAACGTTGGCTGGATCAGGTGCGGCTCTACCTTCTCCTTGAATATCTCGTCAAGGAGCTTTCCAAGTGTATGGACATCCTTAACATCTATTCCTTCAGCCTTTGCCCAGTCCCTGGCCTTTTCATAATCAGTGAGTGCTTCCTCAGGCACACCATGTTTCATCATGGCCTCGTACATGGGGAGCCTCGGCCACGGAGGGGTAAAGTCGAGTGTTAACTCACCGTAGGGGATCCTGAGGGTGCCGTGTATTTCCATCAACAGTTCGGTGAAGAGTTTTTCCGTGAAATCCATCAGGAAGTTGTAGTCTTTATATGCGATATAGAACTCAAGCATGCTGAATTCAGGGTTGTGTTTTGTGGACATGCCCTCATTGCGGAAGTTTTTATTCAACTCGTACACCCGCTCATACCCCCCGACAAGGAGTCTTTTGAGGTAGAGCTCAGGTGCAATTCTCAAGTAGAGGTCTATGCCAAGGGCATTGTGGTGTGTTCTGAATGGTTTTGCAACTGCACCCCCGGGTATCTGGTGCATCATGGGGGTCTCCACCTCGATAAAACCCTCTTTTTCAAGAAAGTCCCGGATAAACTTGATGATGGCGCTTCTTCGTGCGAATGTCTCCCTTACCTGTGGATTTACAATAAGGTCAACGTATCTTTGACGGTATCTCAACTCTATATCCTTCAGACCATGCCATTTTTCGGGCAGGGGTCTGAGGGATTTTGTCAGCAGGGTAAAGCCATCAACCAGGATGGTGAGCTCGTTTGTCTTTGTCCTGAAGAGCCTGCCACTTATTCCTATGATGTCACCGATATCGAGTTTTTTTACGATCTTGTATCTCTCTCCAAGGATGTCTTTACGGAAATAGAGCTGTATGCGCCCTGTCTCATCCTGTATGTGGGAGAAGGCTGCCTTGCCAAAGTTCCTCCAGGCAATAATCCTTCCAGCCACTGAGGTCTCCACGGGGGTTTTTTCGAGGTCTTCCTTTGGGGTCTCTCCATGCTGGTTCTGGAGTTCTCCGGCCTGATGGGTGACATCGTAGGGCTGCCCATATGGATCTATCCCCATCTCTTTGAGTTCATTCAGTTTCCTTATGCGCTGCTCTATCAGTTCATTTACCTCTTCCAATCCATCCTCCGTCAATCCTGAATCTTGTATTTGAATTCTGTGGCTATGTCCGCAACTGTCCACTGCCAAGGACTATAAACTTGGTGCACGTGAGCTCTTCAAGTCCCATGGGGCCGCGTGCATGGATCTTGTCAGTGGAGATACCGATCTCTGCTCCAAGACCGAACTGGCCACCGTCGTTCAGCCTTGTGGAGGCATTTATCATTACTGCCGAGGAGTCCACTTCGCGAAGGAATCGCATGGCCCTGTGGTAGTTTTCCGTCACAATTGTATCCGTATGGGCAGAGCTGTATTTTGCTATGTGCTCCATCGCCTCATCCATATCCTTTACGACCCTGACATTCACGATTAATTCAAGGTATTCCCTGTGAAAGTCCTCCTCTGTTGCCTCCTCTATTCCCGGGAATATCCGGGCAGTCCTTGCGCAACCCTTTATCTTTACGCCTGCATCCCTGAACCTGGTGAGGATTGCGGGGAGGAACTCTCCTGCAGCTGCCTCATCCACAAGCATGGTCTCCATGGCATTGCAGGTGCCGGGCCTCTGTACCTTTGAATTAAAGCATATATCCTCAGCCATCCTGAGGTCAGCATCCCTGTCGACAAAGACGTGGCAGATCCCCTTGTAGTGTTTCAGGACAGGGATCCTGGAGTTCTCCGTAACAGTGCGGATGAGACCTTCGCCTCCCCTGGGGATGATGAGGTCAACGATACCCTCTAATTTGAGCATCTCCATTACGGCTTCTCTGTCAGGTGTGTCAATAAAGGTGATTGCACCTTCATGTATGCCCTCTGAGGAGGCAACCTCCCTGAGAATATTAACAATTGCCAGGTTTGCATTGATTGCCTCTGAGCCGCCCCTGAGCAGCACGGCATTTCCGGCTTTCAGGCAGAGGCCTGTGGCATCTGCTGTGACGTTGGGTCTTGATTCATAGATTATGCCGATAACGCCGATGGGGACCCTCATCTTTCCGACCGTCATCCCGTTTGGTCTCTGCCACATTTTTGTGACCTCGCCGACAGGGTCAGGCAGGGCAGCCACATCCCTGAGTCCCTCTGCCATTTCAGTGATCCTCTTATCTGTCAGGGTCAGCCTGTCGATCAGTGCTGAACTCAACCCCTTATCCCTTGCAAAATCTATGTCCTTGCTGTTTTCTTTTTTGAGAATGTCACTGTTTTTGACAATGGCCTCAGCCATCTTCAGCAGCGCACTGTTTTTCTGTGCTGCAGTGGCCTTGAGCAGTGCCCTTGCACCTTCTCTTGCCTCAAGGGCCTTTTGAAGAACGAAATCGTGTATATCCATTTTTTTCTGTACCTCCGTCTCTCTCCTGTTTTGAAGGTTTTTAAAGCATGTAGTCCTTATATAGAGATTAATTATACCAGAACTTACTCGAAAACATTAACCGGGTCTTTTCTTCCAGTATTGCCGGGAGAAAACATCTCAACTTTCAGAAAGGGAGACGGATACAGAGTTTGAACGGATTTAATTATCACTTTTGTCTCACCCGGATGGTGTGACGTGATAATTCCCTCGGAGACAGACAGGATGTCTGTCGAGAATGAGTGAAAACTCTGTATCCGTTTCCCTTTCCCTCTCTCTATCGCTATGTTTGGATTTCTCTGGATTTCTTATTCTGCATTGAGGTAAAGCCTCCAATAAGGTTAAAATTAACCATGCCTGAGATAAGGGTACTTCCGGAGGAATTACAGAACCGTATAGCAGCAGGGGAGGTTATTGAGAGACCCGCCTCAGTGGTAAAGGAGTTGATCGAGAACTCCATTGATGCAGGAGCCACGGAGGTCGTGGTTGACATACTCAATGGCGGCAGGCGTCTTATCCGTATCTCCGACAACGGCAGGGGTATGGAGCGGGAGGATGCCCTAATCTGTTTTTATCCCCATGCCACAAGCAAGATAAGCACAGAGGAAGACCTGTTTGATATCAGGACCCTCGGTTTCCGGGGTGAGGCCCTCTCATCCATTGCCTCTGTCTCAAGGCTGAAGATATTGACCGCCCCTTCGGGCTCAACCCTCGGGGTCTCTCAGGAGATTCACGGAGGGGAACTGAAAGAGGTCAAAGATGTTGCCCACAGCGGTACAACCATTGAGGTCAATGACCTCTTTTTTAACACGCCGGCAAGGAAGAAGTTCCTCAAGAGCCAGAGAACAGAGGTATACCATATCGTGGAGACAGTTACCGTGGCGGGACTGTCACACCCTGATGTGGCATTCTTCCTTACGATAGACAGGGCGGAGACCCTCATGCTTCCTGTGGCCAGCGGTATAAGAGAGAGGGTGCTCCAGATATATGGTGAGGAGTTTTTGAGGGGGCTCAGGGAGGTAAAGGAAAGTAACTCCAGAGCCCTGATATCAGTGGAGGGAAACTTCCGTTCATCAAGGGCCAACCAGTATATCTTTGTGAACCACAGACCAATCAGGGATGCCGCTTTAAGGCATGCCGTCTACAGTGCCTATGATACGTTTCTTCCCAGGGACAGGCACCCAATCTTCTTTCTCTACCTTGACATAGTGCCCTCTGAGGTGGATTTTAATGTCCATCCTGCAAAGAGGGAGGTCCGTTTCAGTGACAGGGAGGCAGTGTACAGGACGGTTTACAATGTTGTCAGGGAAGCTTTGACAGGTTCCGGTGAGGAGGATGCAGATTACGGGGTTGAGACCGACGATGCACCTGATGGTTTGCAACCCGCAACCCGCAACCCGCAACCCGTAACTTCCGTGTCGCAACCCGCAACTCCAGTGCTGCAACCCGCAATCCGCAACCCGCAACCCGCAACTCCTGATGCCCCCCTTGTTGCTGAATCACTGATAAAATACGGTAATAATTTCCGTTATATCTATTTGGGTGATGTATTTGTAGCCTATACCGATGGCCGGGGTATAACGCTCCTTGACCACCACGCCGCCCATGAGAGGATACTTTATGAGCGGCTGCGCAAGGGTATTGGCCTTGATGTGACATACATGCTATTCCCAAAGCAGGTGAGGCTGCCGGCAAGGGAATACAAGGTGCTCCTCCACCGTCTTGACGAGATAAAAGAGATGGGGATAGAGGCGGAGGACTTCGGGCATAATACGCTTATGGTAAGGGCAGTCCCCCAATTTCTGTTTGATGCTGATATGGCAGGAATCCTGTCTGACGTTGCTTTCTGCCTGATTGAATCCACTGCCAGCTCCCCGATTGAGGATATAAGGGACAGGATTGCAAAGCGGATTGCATGCCACAGCTCTGTCAGGGGTGCTGTTATGTTGAGCCACGATGAGATTGCCCGGCTCCTTGATGACCTTTCCGAGGCAGAGGACCCTGAGCACTGCCCCCATGGGAGGCCGACAAGGATTCACATGAGCCTTGAGGACTTAAAGAGAATGTTTAAGAGGACAGGTTAACAGACCTTGTGGTTTCTAAAGAGACTATTTATGTAAAATAAAATGCTGTATGTTATTTGTTCTGTATTGCAGGGATTATAATTCATGACAGAGATATTAGGAATAGAATACTTGAGGGAGATTGGGGCAAGGCTCAGGGCTGTTATCCCCCAGCTGAGGTTTTCAGCCACTGTCAGGGAGCCCCTTGAGGTGGGGGCTTCAGGGGATAAGACCTTTCAGATTGACAGGGTGGCTGAGGATACGGTGGTCTCAGCCCTGAAAGAGCTCAGGAGACCGTTGACTATAGTTTCTGAAGAGATGGGCATGCTGGATATTGACGGAGGTGGTGACAGGGTCCTGATAGACCCTATTGACGGCAGCAAGAATGCCGTCTCGGGTCTTCCCATGTTCTGCACCTCTATAGCTGTTGCAGCAGGGGAGACAGTGAAGGAAATATACCTTTCCTATATCATTAATCTTCTCAGTGGTGATGAATTCTGGGCTGAGAAGGGGAGGGGGGCTTACTGGAACGGGCAGAGGCTAAGGGCCCAGACAGATGATAAAGTCAGGGTGGTTATTTATGAAACGCAGAA
Source organism: Nitrospirota bacterium (assembly GCA_035873375.1). Classification (NCBI taxonomy): domain Bacteria; kingdom Pseudomonadati; phylum Nitrospirota; species Nitrospirota bacterium. Next base: position 35,529 of record JAYWMQ010000032.1, read on the forward strand.
TCCGGGTAGGGACATCCCGAAGATCCTGCCGCTTCTCTCCCTTTCAAACAGGACCCGGTGTTTCGGTTCTACCGCCCTTGACCTTGCCTTTGTTTCATCAGGTGCTGTAAGTATTTATGCAAACCCCTCGCCTTCAAGGAGCTTTGATTTTGCAGGAGGGCTGCTCCTTGTGAGAGAGGCAGGCGGCATAATAACTGATACAAGGGGTGAGGATATTGACGGTGTTGAGCTTTCAATAAAGAAATCTACCCCCTTGCTCGTCTCGGGTAATGAGATGCTCCATGAAAAGGCATTAGAGACACTTTCAAAATCTCAAAAAGACAGGAACGGATAGATGCTGAATCAAGTTCAGCATGACAGCAGTGTAGGGGTGTTATTCCGGATGATGTTTTGTGGTTTGTCATTCTGAATCCCGAATCAAGTTCGGGAAATCTGATAATAACAGGAGTTGAAACTGTTGGAACGGCTTAACTTATGATCCAGGTTAACGGCTTGGATAAATCGTACGGACAGCAGGTTGTCTTTGACAATGTCTCTTTTACGATCAATCCCAGTGAGCGTGTGGGATTTGTCGGAAGAAACGGCCATGGCAAGACCACGCTTCTGAGGATGATACTTGAGCAGGAGCATCCTGATTCGGGAACCATCAATATTCCCGCCGGTTACAGCATAGGCCATCTCTCCCAGCACATCCGTTTTGAAGAAGATACGGTGCTGAAAGAGGCATGCCTGAGCCTCCCTGACCAGGAGGACGGTATTGACGAGACTTACAAGGCTGAAACCGTGCTTGCGGGTCTCGGGTTTCTCAGTGATGATCTGGAACTCCATCCAATGGCTCTGTCCGGAGGATACCAGGTGCGGCTTAACCTTGCAAAGGTCCTGGTCTCTGATCCGAACATCCTCCTCCTTGATGAGCCAACGAATTACCTTGATATTGTCTCCATGCGCTGGCTTGCCCGGTTTCTGAGGGGCTGGCAAAAAGAGCTTATCATAATCACCCATGACCGCAACTTCATGGACAGCGTTACCACGCATACCATGGCCATACACCGCTGCAGGATCCGAAAGGTTTCCGGTTCCACTGAAAAATTATATCAGCAGTTACTGCTGGAAGAAGAGGTTTACGAAAAGACGAGGACAAACGACGAGAAAAAGCGTAAGGAGACCGAGCAGTTCATAAACCGCTTCAGGGCAAAGGCAACCAAGGCCAGGGCTGTTCAGTCAAGGGTAAAGGCCCTTCAGAAAAAAGAACAGCTTGAAGAGCTGTCCGAGATAAAAAAACTTGCCTTCACATTTAATTCAGCGCCTTTTACAGGCAGGCAACTGATGGAGGTAGAAGACCTCTCTTTCGGATTTGAGCCTGACGGGCCGCTGCTGATAGAGGGTTTAAGCTTTTATGTCGGGAAAAAGGATCGCATAGCCATTATAGGTAAAAACGGCAAGGGCAAGACAACGCTTCTCAATCTGCTTGCCGGGGAATTGTCACCTGTGGGCGGAGCTATTCACTGTCCCCGTGACCTGAAATTAGCATATTTCGGCCAGACAAATATAAACCGTTTGAACCTCCGGAAAACCGTGGAAGAAGAGATAATGGACGTGCACCCCGAGCATCACAGGGGCGCAGCCCGCAGTATATGCGGGGCCATGATGTTTCCCGGGGACCAGGCCCTGAAAAAGCTGGGTGTTCTTTCCGGTGGTGAAAAGAGCCGGGTCCTGCTCGGTAAACTGCTTGTTACCCCTGCCAATATGCTGCTGCTGGATGAGCCCACCAACCACCTTGATATGGAGTCTACCGATTCACTCCTTGAGGCGATCGATGAATTCAGGGGCGCTGTAGTCATTGTTACGCACAGTGAGATGATCCTCCATGCGCTGGCAACACGGCTTATTGTCTTTGATGACGGAAAGGTGACCATATTTGAAGGTACATACAAGGAATTCCTGGACCGTGTGGGGTGGAAAAATGAAGACCCTTCCCCCCGGCCGGCAACTTCAGAGACCGGTCGTGCAAGGCAATCCGGAAACAGAAAACACCTGCGGCGTATCCGGGCCGGATTGATTAATGAGAGGTCGAGAACCCTGGGAGCGCTGCAGCGGAAGATCAACGAGATTGAAGGTGAGATAGTAAGGCTGGAAGAAAAGACAGAGCAGGATAACAGTGACCTTATAAATGCCTCTGTTGCAGGTGACGCTGAAACCATCAGGAGACTCTCAAAGGCCCTCCATGACTCAAAGTCAGAGATTGAATCACTCTTTTCTGCACTGGAATCCCTGCATAGCGATCTTGACAGCAGGACAAGGGAGTTTGAGGAGAAGCTCAATACTGTGGAAATATAGCGATTTTGCATGAGCAACAGTAAGAGTTTTTCTTGTTCTGGTCAGGTTTCAATTACAGGCTTCTGTGTGCTCCCGAAGGTCTCCATGCGGGGGAGATTACCCCTTTATGGAGGGGGTTGTGGATGCAGGCTGCCCAGGTAAGGGTGGATGGGCCGTATTTCCGGTTTAACCTGTCCATTACATCAAGCAGTTCGGCCCTCCTGTTCTGCTCATTAAATATTGTCATCTGGTTGTTGACCTGCTCAAGGCCGGACAGGGTTATCCCGAGCAGACGCACGGGCTCTCTCAGCCTTACAGAGTTTAATATATCCATGGCCGAGTGGAATATCCTGTGGGTGTCGTTGGTAGGGGAGTTGATCCTGCGCTGCCTTGTAAAGGTTTCAAAGCTCCGGTACCTTATCACCAGACCAATGGTCCTCCCCATAAATCCATGCCTCCTTGCCCTTGAGCCCACCTTTTCGGAAAGTTGCAGTATCCTGGGTGTTATTTCTGCACGTACTGACAGGTCCTGCGGCAGGGTCATGCTGTGGCCTATGGATTTTATCTCTTCGTGGTTGCCACTGTCTTTATCTGAATCAGCATAAACAGGGGTGGAATCCATTCCCATGCCCAAGGCCTTGAGCTTTTCACCGATAATACCGAAATGACTCCTCAGCAGCCCTGCAGGGGCCCTTCCGAGTTCTCCGCATGTCCTTATGCCCAGGGTCTTCAGTTTTTCGGATGTCTTTCTGCCTATACCCCAGAGTTTTTCTGTCGGAAGGTCTTTAAGCAGGTTCCCTGTCTCTTCAGCCTTGATCCATCTGAGTCCGTCGGGCTTGGAGATGTCTGAGGCGAGTTTGGCTATCAACTTGTTTGGACCTATGCCGATGGTGGAGTTGATGCCGAATCTTTCCTTTATCTCAGCCTTTATCTTTCTGCCTGTCTCAATGGGCCCCCCGAAGAGGTGATGAGAGTCTGTTATATCCAGGAATGCCTCGTCTATTGAGTATATCTCAACAAGGGGGGTGTATTTAAGATAGACTTTTTCCAGTGTTGCACATATGTGAGTATATTTGTCGTTATTCCCGATAACCAGTATGAGTTGGGGGCATAGGGCCTTTGCCTCGTAAATGTTCATCCCTGTCTTTACCCCGAATTTCCTTGCCTCATATGATGAGGTGGTGATGACGGTCCTGTGACCGGCACCTGTTACGCCTATTGGTTTGCCTCTCAGGGCCGGGTTGCTCTGTTGTTCAACAGAGGCAAAGAAGGCATCCATATCTACAAGCAGTATTATCCTCATAGTCCTTTAATCTGTTCGTATTCATTTGTGTAGATTCGTGGCTGAGTGTTTTTTACAGCTCTGTCTCCACCGCCTGAAGCATCCAGCTCAGCCCTTCGGGATCAAAACAGAGGTTGTAAAGGGTGCTGCCGTCTGTGAGGGAGAAGCAGTATAGCCTTCTGCCGCCATCATGCCGGATCCACCTGTAGGTTATTTCCTTTACAGGGATTACCCTCCCTGACCATCTGAACTTGAGAGGGCTTATTCTTTCGCCGCCGCCAAAAGAGGCAATAACAGTTACGGGTTCGTCTATGGTTGTCATGAAAACCTCCTTATGAGTCCGGTGACCTTCCCTATAATCCTTACTTCCTCTGCGGCGACTATAATAGGGGTCATTTCAGGATTTTCAGGCTGGAGCCTTATTTTTTTACCCTCAGGATAAAATCTCTTTACCGTGGCATCATCCCCGATGAGGGCAACAACAATATCCCCCCTCCTTGCTTCAACCTCCGGGTTTACAATGACGATGTCTCCTTCAAGGATACCTGCCCCCTTCATGCTTTCACCCACCACCCTGAGGCCAAAACCCTCGTCAGTCCTGAACATCCGTCTGTCCACTGATATGTATTCCTCTATATTCTCAGTGGCGAATATCGGCGTACCAGCCCGGATTCTTCCTGCTACAGGAATTTGCACTGCCTTGTAAGGGCTGAGTCCCACCACCTCAAGCCCCCTGGACCTGGAGGGAGTCTTTTTTAAAAATCCCTTTTTCACCAATGCATCGATGTGGAGTTTTGCTGAAAGGGGACTCCTGTACCCAAACTTCCCTGCCACCTCCCTTACAGTGGGAGGGTATCCTATATTGAGGATATGCTCCTTTATGTAGTCGAGTACCTTTTTTTGCTGTGGGGTTAAGTTCATGGCTATACTATACAGATGTATAGTATGAAAGTCAAGAGTGATACTGATTTGAGATAATCTGATAGGGGAATTAACCACAGAGACACAGAGAGCACAGAGCTTGAAAAGCAGAAAACAAGACTGCATTTGGCCGCAGATTTTTGCAGATAACGCAGATATTAAATTAAAATTCTTCTTGAAATCATGACAATAACCAACAGATGTGGTTAAACAGGTTTTTGAATGGTCGGGGCGAGCCGATTTGAACGGCCGACCTCTCACACCCCAAGCGAGTGCGCTAACCAGGCTGCGCTACGCCCCGAATTTTGAGGGGTTATAACTGATTGATTATCTCTCTTAGACGGGCCTTGATCCTTGAAATGGTCTCTTCCAGTCTGGTTCTGCTGTCTTCACCTTCCGGTTTGACCAACCGGAGGTGGGGCTCTGAAAACCTTTTTTTTACTCCTTCTATCGTATATCTCTCTTTATAAAGTAATCTTTTTATCTCAAGGATGCTCTCAATATCTTTTTTTATATACAGTCTCTGGCCCGAACTGCTCTTCCTCGGCCTTAGAAAGGGGAACTCGCTCTCCCAGTATCTCAGGACATAAGGCTCTATGCCTGTAAGCCTGCCGACTTCTCCAATTTTATAAAAGAGCTTTTCAGGGATATTCTGTGTTCCCGCGCTCTTTCTTTCCCTGGGCTTAATCATTCTGTTTACCTATCGTGGATTTAAGGATATTGCTCGGTTTAAAAGTGATAACCCGCCTTGCGCTTATCTCCATCTCCTCACCTGTCTGGGGATTCCTGCCCCTCCGAGGTGTCTTTTTCCTGACATTAAACGTGCCAAACCCGGTTATCTTTACCGACTCTCCTTCGGCAAGGGTCTGCTTCATGGTGTCGAGGATTATTTCTATTATGTCCTGGGCTTCCTTTTTGGGAAGTCCAACTTTTTCAAAGATTATTTTTGCCAGTTCAGCCCTTGTCATAAGAATAGTACTCCTCTGCTAATTATATTACCTGGGTTCATAATTGTCAAGTTTTTTTATTTAAAAATAGTGGCTTAGTGGAGGGGATTATTATAACTGAAAGAGGCGGGGTTCAATTACGTCCTTGCCGGGACACAGGAAAGGGGGGATGATCCCCCCTTCTTCAAATAATCCTGATAACGGATAATCTCATTTTTTAATGTATTATTTTTTCTTTCCGGCAATAATTTCTTTAAGTCCTTTACCGGCCTTAAACTTGGGGCTCTTCCTGGCTTTTATCTTTATGCTCTCACCTGTTATCGGATTTCTTCCCTTTCTTGCCTTCTGTTTAACCACGCTGAAGGTGCCGAACCCGACAATAGTGACGTTTTCGCCTTTCTTGAGGGTCTTTGATATTGTGTCGAATACAGCGCTTACTGCTTTTGCAGCTACAGCCTTTGATGACTCTGTGACAGATGCAACCTTTTCAATTAATTCGCCTTTGTTCATAAAACTACCTCCCGATTAAAGTTTTAATATATTGAAACTTTTACATATATTGAAAATTTTACAGGATTTGCCGAAAAAATTCAAATCAGACGTTGTTTTAAGAAGGGAGGCGCTTGATTACCTTGAATAGTTCTATGGAGGCAGACCTTGGTCCGATTTGCTCAAATCCCTCAATGCCGAGTCTTGTCCTGATCTGACCGACCATTGTGCCGGATTTAAACATTTGCTCAAAATAAGAGACTGCACACTTTTCATGTTCCTCTTTGCGCTGGGGAGCGCCAAAGGGATTGGCAAAATATGTATGGACAAGACCTTTTTCATCTGTAGTGCCCTTTGCAAGGCGGGCTCCACTTCTGAAGACGGAGATCGCCTCTTCGGGGGTGGAGAAGAATTCGATTGCCGGATGTTCATCGTCAACCTGCTCATAATTGTTAGCATATAGCAAAATATCCACGGGGTAGCCCTTTACTATATGGTGATATCGGGTTATCGGCATTACCAGTCTTGCGTTTGTCTTGTCAGGGTTCATAAAGACGCTCCTGTCAATCTCCTCATATGCATATCCGGGCTGCAGATCGTCAAGCCTTACAAATGCGCCTATCTCTGTGCCGTATCCGACTACCCTTCCGTTGCCGTCAAGACCCAGAGACCCCATATCGTCAAAAATTATTCGCATCTCGCAGATATGCTCTTCCGATAGTACGCGGAGGGCTTCAAGGGTTTCCGATTTCCCTGCTCCGCTGTCCCCGATTATTACGACATTTGCAGTTCCGCCGGACTTGAGTTTTATGTAGACCATGGCCCCATGAACAGGGAGTCTGCCCCTCCTGAGCATTGCTATATTATGCAGCGTGAGGGTCATCTTCTTGAAGTAGCCGAAATAGTCTACTTCTTCGGAATGCCTTATGAGGCCGATAAGTGTACCACTGCCCTTGTCTTCATAAAAGACCGTGTCTCCTGTGAAGTTGTTATTTGAGAGGCCGAAGACCAGCATCAGGTCGGGCATCCTGCCCTCTATATCCTCATAATCCGCTATTTCAAAAAGATTGCTCATGGTGAGGCCAAGGGATATAAAATCCCGATGAAAATATATAAAGGCAGTCAGGTCTCCGACTTTTGCGGGAAAACAGAACCACTCCTCCGGGTTAAGCAGGAGCATTTCTTTTGTTAACGCCGGTATTTCTTCAAACCTGCCCCTTCTTTTATTCATTGCAGGGTAGAGTATCAGGGGAGGCTCTATAAGGGAAAGCCGTATAAAGGGTATGTCCTTCAGTGTGGCATATGTTTCGGGGCAACTCCAGTCTATCCTCTCAAGGAGCATCCCCATGTTTGCCCCGGCCGGCAATTGCCTGTAGACCCGGGGGTTCTTACCTGTCAGATTTTCGCTGATACGTCTGTAAACATAGAGAACGAGGTTCTTGAACTCCTCATTTAATTTTATGAACTGGGTATGGTGGATACTGCTTTTAGAGTACATAGACCTTTTGGGGGCCTCAAGATAGATAAACCTTTCAAACCTCCGCCAGTAGTTGTACAGCTCTTCGATAAACTCATACAGGTATTCTTTTTCAGAAAGGATGGGGCCGAATTCGCTGTTCATGGCGATAATCTCTTCTGCGGTATGGCTGGAAAGCAGTCTGAAGAGATTTACAATGTGCCCGGTTAGCTCATTTCTTTTCAACCCGTGCAGATTGTTCTTCAGGAATGCAAAGATTGAACTCTCCCTGGCCGCTATTCTCTCTATAAAGCGGTCAACCGTCTCTTCAAACAGCTCACTCCTCAGGAGTTGCTCCGGTGTATCACAGTAAAGGCCCGAATAGTCAACGATTACCTTCCCGCGGGTTATAATATATGGTTTCTTTGCAGTCAACATAGTTCTTGTACTT
>JAYWMQ010000033.1 GCA_035873375.1 Nitrospirota bacterium
TGATGTCCTGTATGTTGAGGAACTTATAGGCCCCGGTACGGTCAATACAATGCCCGATGCCGCCTGGAGGGCTTTTAAAGACCATGGAAAGGTTGGCCGGACTATTGACGCGGATATTGAAGCTGTGATAGCAACCCTTCAGTCAATAGACGAACAGGGAATCAGCATTGCCCGGGTTACAAAGGAACTCGAGGATGAAGGGGTGAGGCTCTTTACCGAATCCTTTGATGCACTGCTTAATCTGATTGCCGGGCAAAAAAGGACAGGGACCTGTTAACCTTGAAACTATTATGAGAACCTGGATTTTAATCATACCTGTTACCCTCTTCCTCCTCATCTCCTGTGCAACGCCGTCATGGCAGGCGAGACGGAATGAGGCAGAGGCTCATTTTAAACTCGCCATTTCTCATCTGGAAAGAGGTCAGATGCAGGCAGCCTTTGTAGAGTTACAGAAGAGCGTAGAACTTAATCCAGGGAATAAAAGGGTACATAATGCCCTTGGTATCGTATACCGTTATTTCGGAAATACGGAAAAAGCTGAGGAGGCTTTTAAGGCAGCAATCCGGATAGATCCGCAATATTCAGAGGCATATAATAACCTCGGCGTGGTCTATATGAAGACCAGGCAATGGGATAAGGCTATCAAGGCATTCCGGAAGGCGTTGGATAACCTGTTGTATCCAACTCCGGAAACGGCCTTTACCAACCTTGGAAAGGTTTATTACAGGAAAGGTGATTTTGACAAATCGATACGCGCGTACAAAAGAGCCATCAAACGGGCACCGGGCTATAATGCCCCTTACTATGGATTAGCACTCTGCTACAATGCCCTGGCCAGATATGGTGATGCCTCCGAGGCACTTACCGAGGCCATCAAACTTGATTCCGTTTTTAAAGGAGACAGGGAAAAAGCAGAAAAAGAGCTGATCAGACAGAAACTGAAGGCTGTTGATATGGATGAGGAACAGGATTATGTCAACCTGATCGAGATTCTCCGTTACTGAAAAAGGATGGAAACAAACAGGTATATGGAGCAGCTTTACCGTGAGGCCGTAAAGGCCATGAAGAACGCAATTGCACCATACTCCGGGTTCCGGGTCGGGGCAGCACTGCTCACGACTGAGCATAAGATATATACCGGCTGCAACATTGAAAACCCCTCCCTTATGCTGAGCGAGTGTGCCGAAAAGGTGGCCATACTTAAGGCCGTTTCTGATGGAGTGAAGGATATCCGGACAATCATGATCGTCTCAAACATGGAGGGTTATTGTTACCCCTGCGGTTCCTGCAGACAGATAATCTACGAATTTGCAACAGACGCCGAAATATTTGTAGCAGGCAAAAAAGGCATAAAAAAATATTCAATAGAGGAGCTTCTGCCCCATGCTTTTAAAAAATAGTTGGCGGTAAGCAGTAAATGACAACTGATAAGTTAAACAGAAAATGTTTCATCCTGTTCATCCTGTCTGAAAAAAAGTCTGTTCATTAAGTTTCAGAAGGAAAAGAATAGATTCCGGATCAAGTCCGGAATGACAAAAAATGGAATGGAAAACGGCAAATGATAAGTAATAAGAAGACCATAGATGTTCCCTCCGGCTATCAATTCTCAGTTGCCGGTGCAGGCATCAAATATAAGGACCGGACCGATATGGCCCTGATATATTCCGAAAGTGAGGCCGTTGTTGCCGGCACATTTACATCAAACAGGGTGAAGGCGGCCCCTGTTGTTCTGGATATAAAAAAGGTAAGGTCAGGAACCGGAAGGGCAATTGTAATAAACAGCGGAAACGCGAATGCCTGTACAGGGCAGAGGGGAATGAGAGATGCAGAAACCATGTGCAGGGAAATTTCAAGAAGACTTGACATACCTGAAAAGCATGTACTCATCGCATCCACAGGTGTTATCGGCACCTCCCTGCCAATGGATAGGGTACAGAGGGGTCTGAAGGCCCTCACAACGGAAACTGCCGGGGCCGGCCTGGAAGACGTTGCAAGGGCAATAATGACAACAGACAAATTCCCGAAGGTCAGCTCAAGAAAGATTAAAATCGGAAGAACCGAGGCCATACTGTCAGGTGTAGCCAAAGGTGCCGGCATGATCTCTCCGGACATGGCCACAATGCTCTGCTTCCTGCTTACAGACCTGGCGATTGAGAAGAAAGCCCTCAAACGTGCATTGAAAGAAGCAACGGAGAGGACCTTTAATCTTATAACCGTTGACGGTGACATGAGCACGAATGATACAGTCCTGATAATGGCTAACGGCACAGCCGGGAACAGCCCGCTGACGGAAGACTCTCCAGGTTACAAAAAGTTCAGGGAAGCGCTCTTTGAGCTGACGGATGAATTTTCACGGATGATTGTTCGGGATGGAGAGGGAGCAACCAGACTGATTACTATAAAACTGCGTGGTGCAAAAAACTACTCAGATGCAAAAAAAGCGGCATTTTCCGTTGCAAAGTCTCCACTGGTAAAGACCGCCATCTATGGCAGGGATGCCAACTGGGGCAGAATCATGGCCGCCCTTGGGTATTCCGGGGCATTTATCAGGGAGGATTCTGTTGATATATCAATCAATGGAATAAATCTCGTCAGAGGCGGGCTGGGAACAGGAAAGGACGTGGATGCCTCAGAAGCTTTGCGGCACAATAATGAGGTTACCATTGAGATCAATCTCAACATTGGAACAGGGGCAGAAAGGGTATATACGTGTGACCTTACCGAGGAATACTTAAGGATCAATGCAGCATACCGAACATGAGAGAGCAGGTCCGGCCGGAGTCCCCATCTTTTAATCTTTAAATTGAAAGACAGACTCTCCCTGAAGACTCTCGACTGCCATAGATAGTAAAGCCCACATTTTGTTATAATAAAGACTAAACCTCCAGCAGAACGCAGGAACAAACAGAGAGACAGGCACAAAGTGGCCGGCAAGCAGACGGGCTGACGAAGGTCGTGGTGAATTTACTTCATCCCGGTGTCTCCGGTTAATATAAAATTTTAGAGTGTGATAAAGACTACTTTCAGAAACTAATGGAGGAAATATGAGCCCAGTCATCAAGGCATTACTTCCGGCAGCAGGACTTGGAACAAGGTTTTTACCGGCCACAAAGGCATCTCCCAAGGAAATGCTTCCGATTGTAGACAAACCTATGATACAGTATGCTGTAGAAGAGGCGGAGGCATGCGGCATAAATGAGTTCATAATTGTCACCGGCAGACACAAAAGGAGTATCGAAGACCACTTTGACATTGTATATGAACTTGAAGAAGACCTGAAGCAAAAGGGCAAGAAGAAACTGCTGGAGATGATAAACAGACTAAGTCACCTTGACTTTGCATATATACGCCAGGGGAGACCTCTCGGGCTTGGGCACGCCATACTCAGGGCAAAACCTTTTGTGAAGAATGAACCTGTTGCTGTGCTTCTGAGTGACGACGTTATAGACCCTCAGGAATCATTACTGAAGACGATGATAAACCTCTATGATGAGCTTGACTGCCCTATTGTGGCACTTGAAGAGGTGCCAAGGGAGGAAATACATAGATACGGAGTTATAGAAGGGACGGTGGAGGGTAAAGACCTCTACAGGATAACGGACTTCGTTGAAAAACCAAGGCCTGAAGATGCACCAAGCAATCTCGCTATAATAGGCAGATACATCCTTACACCTGATATTTTCAAGATACTTGAAACCATGAAGCCAGGCAGGGGGGGAGAATATCAGCTCACCGACGCCCTGCAGATACTTCTTAAGAAAAGGTCAGTCTACGGGTTTGTCTTTAGGGGCAAAAGATATGACGCCGGTGATAAATTCGGATTCCTGAAGGCAACTGTCGACCTTGCACTGAAAAGCTCCAATGTCGCTGAAAAGTTCAGGGAATATATTATTCAGGTTGCAGAGAAGATAAGAAAAGAAGACAATCAAAAGTAAATTGCCATGGAATATCTCCTCAAAGAGGTTTTCTATTTAAAGACTGAGACCAGGAAGGACTATCCTCCTGTAGATATCTATGAAAACAAAAATGCTGTTGTCTTTGTCATAGACCTGCCTGGTATAGAAACAGAAGATGTACTGATAAAGGTTTATCATAATTTACTTATAATTGAAGGAATGAAAAGAGAACCCATTAGTGAAAGGTCTGGTATATACATCTGCATGGAGAGAGAGTTTGATAGTTTCAGGAGGATTCTCCCCATACCGGTACCGGTCAATCCGGCTGATGGCAGGGCTACATACTCTGACGGTGTACTTACAGTGACTCTGCCTAAACCGAAAGACAGGGTTTATAAAATAAAAATAGAAATAGAAAAGGAGTAATTATGGTTGATCCGATAAAAGATGAAAAAGAGATCGAGATTCCCGATACCTTACCCGTTCTGCCTGTAAGGGATATTGTTGTCTTTCCTTACATGATAATACCCCTCTTCGTGGGGAGAGAGATGTCCATCAAGTCTATTGACCACTCTCTCAATACAAACAGGATGGTACTGCTCCTGACCCAGAAAGACCTGAGTGTTGAAAATCCATTACCAGAGGACCTTTACAGGGCAGGAACCGTAGGGCTCATAATGAGGATGCTTAAGCTCCCCGACGGCAGGGTAAAGATACTCGTCCAGGGTCTCTCAAAGGCCAGGGTCCTGGATATGGATGTTAAGGACAACTACTTGGAGGCCACGATTGAAAAGATAGAGGACACAAAACCCGCTGAAATGACTATTGAAATAGAGGCCATGATGAGAACGGTCAAGGAGCAGCTTGATAAGTCAGTCTCTCTGGGCAAGACTATACTGCCGGATATCATGGTGGTAATCGAGAACCTTGATGACCCTGGAAGGCTTGCCGACCTTGTTGCATCAAACCTCGGGTTGAAGACAGAGCAGGCTCAGGAAATCCTCGAGATATCAGACCCGGTTCTGAGACTTAAACGTGTCAGTGAGATACTGGGCAGGGAGATAGAGCTCCTCCTTGTACAGCAGAAGATCCAGACCGAGGCAAGGGGAGAGATAGACAAGACCCAGAGGGAGTATTTTCTCAGGGAACAGCTGAAGGCGATACAGCGTGAGCTTGGAGAGATAGATGAACGGGCAGAAGAAATAAACGAGTTCAGGAAAAAGATAGAAGAGGCCAAAATGCCTGAAAAGGTGCTGAAAGAGGCCGAGAAACAGCTCAAACGGCTTGAAAAGATGCACCCCGACAGTGCTGAGGCAGCTACTGTCAGGACCTATCTTGACTGGCTTGTTGAAATACCCTGGAGCAAATCAACAAAGGATATCCTGGACATCAAGGCGGCCAAAAAGGTCCTTGATGAAGACCATTATGACCTTGAAAAGGTAAAGGAACGTATACTTGAGTATCTGAGCGTGAGGAAGCTGAAGGCAAAGATGAAGGGCCCCATCCTCTGCTTTATCGGCCCGCCGGGTGTTGGAAAGACCTCTCTCGGCCGCTCAATAGCAAGAAGCCTCGGCAGGGAATTCGTAAGGATGTCCCTTGGAGGTGTAAGGGACGAGGCTGAGATCCGTGGACACAGACGCACCTATGTAGGGGCACTTCCCGGACGGATTATACAGGGAATCAAACAGGCCGGAACCAATAATCCTGTGTTTATGCTTGATGAGATAGACAAGGTAGGAACGGATTTCCGTGGAGACCCTTCATCAGCATTGCTTGAAGTACTGGATCCTGAACAGAACAATGCCTTTGTGGACCACTATCTCGGTGTCCCATTTGACCTCTCAAACGTCATGTTCATAACCACAGGTAATATGATGGATACCATCCCGGGCCCTTTAAAAGACAGGATGGAAATTATTTATCTGAGTGGTTATACGGAAGAGGAGAAACTGGGGATTGCCATAAACTACCTCATCCCCAAGCAGCTTGACGAACACGGCATTACTGAAAAGATATTGAATGTCACGGATTCGGGTCTCAGGCTCTTAATCTCTCAGTACACGCGCGAGGCAGGGGTGAGAAACCTTGAGAGGGAGATCGCAAATCTCTGCAGAAAGGTAGCCAAACAGATTGCCGAGGGAAAGAAGAAGAGGTTTATCATAACGGCAAGGAACCTTCATAAATTCCTCGGAGCGCCAAAATATCTTCCCGAGGAAGAGATGGAAAAAGACGAGATCGGTGTATCCACAGGCCTTGCATGGACGGAATCCGGTGGTGACATAATATATGTTGAGGCAACAACGATGAAGGGCCGGGGCAACCTGACGCTCACCGGTCAGTTAGGCGATGTAATGAAGGAATCTGCCCATGCTGCCCTGAGCTATATCCGTTCACGGGCAAAAACATTGGGAATAAAAGAGGACATCTTCTCAAAGACCGACATCCATATCCATGTACCTGCCGGAGCAATCCCAAAAGACGGACCTTCTGCCGGTATCACGATGGCAGTGGCCATAGCATCTGCCTTTACCGGCAGACCTGTGGATAAGAAGATAGCCATGACCGGAGAGGTGACACTCAGGGGACGGGTGCTGCCGATCGGCGGGCTCAAGGAGAAGATCCTTGCAGCCAAAAGGATGGGTATTCCCAAGGTGATCATACCCAAGAGAAACGAGAACGACCTTGAGGATATCCCCAAATATGTGAAGAAGAATGTAGAGGTCATCTTTGTTGACAAGGTGGATGATGTGCTTAAGGTTGCGTTAAAGCCAAAGAAAAAGGCCACGACAACCAGGAAAACAAAGGCTGTTGCAACCAGAAAGACAAAAATTACTGCAATCAAAAAAAGAAAAACAGCTGCAACCGGGAAGACAAAGACTGCTACGGCAAAAAAAAGAAAGAAGTAATTATTCTTCCTCTATGAGAGTGCTCTGAATAATTACAACGAAAAAAAGAGATGAAACTTGGAGATGCCGGTGAGCTTGAAGTATTGGAGAGGCTGAGGAAACGTTTTACTTCCAGCTCTGAGGACGTAATTGTCGGCATAGGTGATGATGCAGCAGCCCTGGACATTCAGGGCCACACACTGCTTATAAGTACTGATACCATGACCGAGGGGATACACTTTGATCTTGCCCTCGTTACACCTTATCAGATTGGCTTCAAACTCATCTCCTCCAATGTAAGCGATATATTTGCAATGGGAGGAAGACCGAGGTGGTCCCTTCTGAACATGACAATCCCTTCTGATACTGAAGATGGTTTTTTTGATAACTTTCTTGAGGGCATTTCATCTGGGATAAAGAGGTACGGACTGGACCTGGTAGGAGGAGATATTACAGGGAGCAGATCCTCCTTTACTGTTTCACTCACGATTTCGGGCATGCCGGAAAAGAGGGTTATCAGAAGGTCAGGCGCCTCTGCCGGAGACAGGGTTTATCTCTCAGGCCCTGTTGGAGAGGCATCGTGCGGACTGGAACTCCTTAAGAGACTCGGTCGTTCTGTAAGTCTGGAAAGTGGTGAAGAGCTGCGCCTCTCACTGAAATGGGAGAGCGTAGAGCCGGTATTGAAGCGATTCCTTTTGCCCGAAGCATGCGGGGTCTCTGAATGCCTGGAATATATAACCTCCATGATAGATATAAGTGACGGGCTTTTCCTTGACCTTACAAGGCTCTGCCGGGAGAGTTCTGTCGGTGTAAGACTTTACGAAGAGAAGATACCCGTAACAGAGGCCCTCAGGGAGGTTTCAGCCTTCCTTGGCAAGGCCCCCTACGGATTCATAACCTCCGGAGGGGAGGATTATCAGCAGCTATTTACATCCGGCAAGCAACTCTCCATGTTTACGGAGATAGGAGAGATAATGGACAGGGGCTTGTATATTATCAGAAAAGATGGTTCTGAGGAAGAAATAAGACCGGAAGGGTACCAGCACTTTGTCTTTCAGTGACAGGTTAAGAATAATATTCAGTGTCAAGGAGACACCTGAGAAGATCGCCCTTGCCTTTGCCGTGGGGATTTTTGTCGGGATTTCGCCTTTTCTCGGGCTTCACACCCTGATGGCCATAGCCTTTGCCTCTGTTTTAAAATTGAACAAACTGGTAACACTTGCAGGTGCTTTTGTAACAAACCCTTTTACCATCATTCCCATTTACAGCTTTGCCACATGGATGGGAATCAAGATGACCGGACATGAAAACACACTCTCGCAGACAAATTTTAAAGAGATAACCATCATCAATATCTTCAGTATACTGAGGGAACTCATCCTGCCCTTCTTTGTGGGCACCATCGTCTTCGGCCTGATAGCAGGCGCCCTCTCTTACCTGTTTGTCTATTACATACTGAAACGCATGAGGGAGGTTTAAAATATATGGAGGGATGGAGGGATGAAGATCTTCAATCCTCCCCGGTTAAAGACTCATACCCGCTGATAATCTCAATCACCTCTGCCGTAACCTCCTCCTGCCGGACGTAGTTGTAAAGAGTGGTGAGCTCATCCATCTTCTTATCTATATTCTGAACCGCAGAGTCCATACTCCTGAGCCTGCTTGAATTCTCACTTGCAAGGCTTTCGGCGTAGGCCCTGTAAAGCGATATAAGAAGGTGCTCCTCAACAAGCCTTTCAATTACATCCTCAGGATTCATATAAATAAGGGGCTCTTTTATACTTGCCTTTCTCTTTGCAAACTTTCCCAAATCCGGGGGAAGGACCCTGTTACTTATGATCCTGTATTCACCGACCCTCCTGTGAAATGCAAATATCACGGATAGTTCGTCAAAGGAACCCTTCCTGTACAGTTCATATAACTCAACGGTCAGGTTCATTACCTTTATATCTATCCCGTCAACACTCACCGGACCCTTTAGTGCCTTTATTACCGGCAAGCCCCTTGAGAATGCCTCGTCCTGCCCCCTCTTTCCTGAAATTATAAAAACAGCCTTTGAGATATCCTGCAGACCCTGACAGTAATCGAGCAATCTCTCATTAAATGTTCCGCAGAGGCCCTGTTCAGAGGTGAAAACCACATATGCGGTCTTCCTGCCAACAGGAATTGATACCTCCGCGAGGTATGGAAAATGATACAGTATCTCTCCCATGGACTGATGGACATGGTCATTGTACATCCTGATTGTTGGCAGCAGTCTCTCAACCTTTCTGACCGTAAGGGTGGCAAGCGCCTTCATGGAGTTGACAATCTCATGAATCGTCTTCAGGTTCTCAATTTTACGTTCCAGCTCAAGTGACCCTGCCATGTTCAGTGGACCCTCTCCAATGCCTTCTCTATCAGGGACCTTAACTCAATCTGATGAGATTCCGTAAGGTCTCCTGATGTCTGTATGTCCTCAATAAGCCTGCCACCCTCCTTTTTGATCTCTTTAAGGAGTGCCGGGATATAGCCATGAACCTTTTCAAGTGCAACATCATCGAGATACCCCTCATTCAGGATAAAGAAGGACATGACCTGTTCAAAGAGGCTCAGCGAGGAGTATCTTGGTTGCTTTAAAACCTCTCTCAGCCGCTGGCCCCTTCTGATAAGTTTGGCAGTCTTCTCTTCAACCCGTGCACCGAACCGGGTGAATATCTCAACCTCCAGGAACTGTGCGTAATCAAGCTTTAACTTCTCGGCCACCTTTCGCATGGCAGCCACCTGGGTCTTGCCGCCAATACGTGACACGGAGCGCCTGACGTCAATGGGGGGCAAAACCCCCTTGTTGAAGAGCCCCCGGTCAAGCACTATCTGTCCATCGGTTATAGAGATGAGGTTTGTAGAGATATAACCCGATATCCTGCCCGCATACATCTCTGCTATCGGCAAGGCTGTGATGGAGCCGCCTCCAATGGAGTCATGCCGCCTTGCAGCCCGTTCAAGGAGCCTGGAGTGGATGTAAAAAACATCTCCGGGAAAGGCCTCCCTGCCCGGGGTCCTTCTGAGCAAAAGGGAAAGCCCCCTGTAGGCATTGGCATGTTTTGTAAGATCATCATACACCACAAGGGTATCCCTGCCGCTGTCCATGAAGAATTCAGCCACAGCGCATCCTGAATATGGGGCAAGGAATCTCATTGCAGGTGAAGTATCCGCATCCGCGGCCACAACAACAGTATATTTCATCGAGTCATGCCTCTGCAGGTCTTCAATGACCCTTGCAATCTGTGCCTTTTTCTGACCTATAGCCACATAAACACATATGACATCGCCACCTTTCTGATTAACAATGGCATCCAGGGCAATGGATGTCTTGCCTGTACCGCTGTCACCAATGATAAGCTCTCTCTGCCCTCGTCCAATGGGGAGCATGGAGTCTATTATCTTTATGCCTGTGTACAGGGGTTCCCGGACAAAATCCCTCTCTATTATGGGAAGTGCCTCTCTTTCAATCGGATAATGCAGCCGCTCTTCTATCTCCCCAAGGTCATCAAGGGGGCTGCCAAGGGGATCTATTACACGGCCAAGGAGTTCCTCTCCTACAGGCAATGAAGCCACCCTGCCGGTAAGACCCACCTTGCTGCCGGCACTTACAAGAGAATAATCACCCAGGATCACAACATCAATAAATCTTCTGTCCATCCCGAAGACTATTCCGTGAATATCCTCTTCAAAACCCAGCAGCTCATAGTAGCCGGCATCCGGAAGACCTTCAACCCTGGCCACACCGTCACCAATATCAACAACAACACCCTCCTGTGCAATACGCACATCGAACCTGAGCTTACGTACTTCCTTCTCAATAGATTCAAGCAGCTCCTTAATATTTAGCGTCTCTTCCATGGAAATCCATTATCCTTTCCAGCGATAAAACAGCTTTGGGCTCAGCTTTCTTTTTTCAGCTTCTCGGCAATGGCATCAAGATTACCCCTCAGGGTGCCATCGAAAATATGCCCGTCTATCTTCAGCCTTATTCCTGCAATCAGGGAAGTGTCCTGACGCTCAACCAGATTAATACGGCAGTTCAGTATCTCCTGCAAGGAAGACCTTAGCTCCTCTATCTGGTCGCTGCTCAGCGGACGTGCAGAGTATATCTCTGTACGGCAACTGCCGTCCTTCACCACCTCCGAGAGCCTTTGCACTTCTTCCTGCGGAAGGTTTTCAAGCCTCTCCAGAACCATCTTCAGCAACCTTTCCTGCAGCAGGTCGTCCGAGATATCCGACATCAGTCTGCCGGCCATTTCAACCGATAATGAAATAACCCGTTCCTTTATCTCTTCAAGGGCCCTCAGTTTCTCCTGCCTGATGAACCTGACGGTCTTTTTTCTCTCGGTCTCTATCTCCTCCATCGCCTCCTTTATAATCCTCTCCCTCTCCTTCAGTGCCTCCACCCTTGCATCTTCAAGATAACCGGCCTTTACCTTCTCAAGCTCTTTAAGACCATTCTCATACTCGTCCCTGAGTTGAGCCACCTCCTTCTGTGTTCTTTCAATCTCATCCCTTACCGTCCTTATCTCTCTTTCCCTCTGCTGCAGGATATTCTTTACAGGTCTGAAGAGCACCCTGTAAAGGATATAGACCACGGCAATAAAGTTTAAAATCTCAAATATGAATGTCCAGAAATTAAACATGCCCCTATTTCATAACCAGTGATATTAATGGATTGGCAAAGAGAAGTATCAGGGAGATTACAAGCGAATAAATGGCAACGGATTCCACCATGGCCATGCCGACAAACAGGGTTCTGATAATCTGGTTGGTAGCCTCCGGCTGTCTTGCTATCGCCTCAATCGCCTTTGTCAGGGCCTCTCCCTCTCCCCTTGAGGGTCCGTAGCCACCGATGGCAATGGTCAGACCTGCCGTCAGGATTGAAACAGCTACAACTATGCTGACTGCGTCCATGTCACACCTCCTGATATCTTAGATTTTCGTTGCCTTTATGCTCCCGGCAATAAATACAAGAGTTAATGCACCAAACAGATAGGCCTGGATAACGTCACCGACAATGCTTAATAAAATCAGGGGCACAGGGACAAGAAACCCCACGAGCAGCAGCAGTATCGCAACTATCATCTCCCAGCTCAGCATATTCCCGAAGAGTCTGACCGCCATGGCGAGTGACCTTGAAAGCTCACCAAAAACATTAAAGGGCAGGAGTATAAAGACAGGCCTTGTATAATGCTGAAGATACCCCTTCAGTCCCTGATGTTTTATTCCGTAATAGTGAACCGACATAAAGGAGATAAAGGCCAGGGCTGAGGCGGTTGACAAGTCCCTCGTGGGGTTATGGAGTCCGGGGATAAGACCTACAAGATTCAATGATGCTATAAATAACCACATTCCCCCTATCAGGGGAACGAATTCCCAGGGGTCCCTCTGCAATACATCCCTGATGGTGTCGGAGATTGCCTGATAGACGGCCTCAAGTACAAGCTGTCTCTTTCCTGGATTCCATACGGTGAGCCCCCTGGTCAGGAAATAACCTGACAAGGCAAGTGCAAGCATTACAACCCAGGTGGTCACCACCACCTCTGTAATCTCCACAGGGCCAACGCTGAAGAGAACTTCTGAAAATATATCGAATTTCACCTCTCCGGCACCCCTCTTAACCTGAAAAACCTCCTTCTGAATATATACAGGTAGAGTGGCCGGCCGATCAACACACCGAGAAGCAAAAAAAGGGGACTATTCCCTCCTGCCTTAGCTGCAAATAACATGACCGCAGCAAGCATAAGATACCGTGTCCAGAAATTATAAAAGACTGAATGCCTTTTCCCGCTGCCGGCCCTGCTTACCTGCTGCCAGAGATGCTCGTGGTAAAGGAGACCTGAAACAATGCCCAGGGACATGAACGCAAAGGTTTCCATACAAATAATTATATCATCTTTTATTCCTTATTGATATAAACCGGACATTTCTATTTTGGCTTGACAGACTATATCGGAACATTGACAAAAGCTCAGTGGACAGTTACAATTGAATGTACAAATCAAATCATAACAGAAGGCGGTTTCAGAGAAAAGCAGCCGTTCTCCCTTCACGGGAGGATGAAAAGCAAATTCTAATCAATTTTCACTCTCATTTCATGGTTAACAACAAATTTCACAAATTAAGAGGAGGTAACGATTTATGGAGCAAAAAGTACCGTTTGATCTAAAAGATTTCCGGCCGCCCAATATCAATGTTAAAACGATTATTGGGGCCGTGGCTGCAATCCTGCTCGTGGTCTTTCTGTTTTCTTCCTACTTTACGGTGGATACGGAAGAGGTCGGAGTTGTCCTCAGGTTTGGAAAATTTGTCCGCACAGCCGATCCCGGGTTAAACTTCAAGTTGCCTTTTGGAATCGAACAGGTGTACAAGGTGCCTGTCGAACGGCAATTAAAGCTCGAACTTGGTTTCCGAACAACCAAGCCCGGAATCAGGACCGAGTATTCATCCAGAAAATATCAGGAGGAGTCCTTGATGTTAACAGGCGACCTTAATGCTGCTGAAGTAGAATGGATCGTGCAATACCGTATCAAAGACCCTTACAAATTCCTGTTTCGTATAAGAAACTCCGTGGGGACATTCCGTGATATCAATGAGGCAGTAATGCGTGAGGTTGTTGGTGACCGTACGGTGGACGAGGTGTTAACCGTCGGTCGTCAGGAAATTGCCAGCACTGTTACCTTAAAAGTTCAGGAATTATGCGATCAGTATGAAACTGGGATTAAAGTAGAACAGGTGGTGCTTCAGGATGTTAATCCCCCCGAATCTGTAAAACCTGCCTTCAATGAGGTCAACGAAGCCCAGCAGGAGCGTGAAAAATTAATTAATCAGGCCCTCTCCGAATACA
>JAYWMQ010000034.1 GCA_035873375.1 Nitrospirota bacterium
AAAAGAAGGCCGGCCGGGAATTCCCGGCCGGCCTTCTTTGTTCTGTATGAATTGGTCGTCTTTTACGGGATGTAGCCGTGTTCGAGGTTCAGGAGGGATTCACGGTCATCGAACTGGCTGTTCCATAGCTGCTCGATTGAGTAGATGAGTGCAAACTGTACTTCTGTCTCGTGCTCTCCTATCATGGTCTTCATATCCCCGCTGTTCTTCTGATAGCGAATCTGGAGCCCCACATCGAAATTCTCGCCGATTCGGTAGAAGCTGTTGGCTATCACCTGGTGTTGACTGCTATCGTTCGAAAGATCCGGGAAGGCCTTGTAGCCGTATGAGAGGGCTGCCTGCAGTGCCGGCCTTTCGAGTTTCCGGTAGAGGTACCTGAGGGACGTGAAGGTGCTGATGGACCTTGCACGTGTAATATCGGCATAATCGCTGAGTTTTTTAACCTCGGAAAACCCGAGGTTGAATATGCTCTGGTGTCTGAGGTCCCAGAAATGTACCGGGTCCGGGCGGATGTTCAGAATGGTGGAGAAGGTGATGCTTTTCAGTGCCTTGTCCAGCTCTCCTGAATATCCCGGCCTGCTTGTCAGGGCAGTGTTCAGGCTGATCCCGATCTGGTTCAGTATCTCACGGTTCCATCTCTGACTTTCAGGTACACGGTACTGAAAGGAGAGGCCGAGGGCATTGAAGCCAAAGTCTTTCGATATATTTTCCGTCTCCTCTTTGAGGTGCTCTCCATAGGCACTGAGCCGGTATCTCTGTCCGAATATCCGGGTTGCCTCCATGATACTGCCGTACTGGTTGTCCTCAGCATCCTCCCCGGAAGAGAAAGGGTTCAGGATATCGGTGAAGTCGATGGCATCGTCGTCTCTCAGGGTGGGAAACTCTATCATGGCACTCCTGACCCTGGTGCGGCCGACCTTGAAGATGTTGGTTCTGTCCTCAACCCTCAGGAAGACCTGATGAAAGAGTATCGGCTCGAGTTGAGAACCTTCGTCGGGAAACTGGAATCCTATAACCAGTGTTCCCCTGTACTTGCTGTAAAGCTTCTGGCGGAATCCTACAAGGAGACTCGTGTCGGAGATATCACTGACTTCTTCCGAGTCCCCTCCCGGTGAATAGTCGAGGTTCAGAGATGCTATGCCTCGTGCACCGAGCAGTATTTCCGGGGTTACCTCGGCAGAGCCGGTGTTGCAGAGCAAGGCGGTCAATAGTATGATCAGGAGACTTAAGGATGTTTTCTTTTTCAGCATGTCCTCCCCTCCTTTTTTATTCGTCGAGAGCGACTTTTGGTATCAGGTTGTTCATACCCTGCATAGGCATGATCCGTCTTTCTTCCTCAGGCAGGTCCTCGTAAACGAGGGCCATGAGGTTGCCTCCGGGATAGAGGCCGTTGTTGGTCACCCTTCGTGTGTCATGGTCGTGGAAAGTCCAGATTCCGCGGTTCGTGCCCTCTATGATGATGTCAAGGGTCTTGCCGGGACTCAGCCGCATGGTGTTCATCTGCCATGGCTGGGGTACGGGAATGCCGTCATCACAGACCAGCCAGAAGTCGTGGCCGTGGAGGTGC
Organism: Nitrospirota bacterium; assembly: GCA_035873375.1. Lineage (NCBI taxonomy): Bacteria > Pseudomonadati > Nitrospirota > Nitrospirota bacterium. The sequence continues at coordinate 1,568 of JAYWMQ010000034.1, forward strand.
AGGTAGTGCTCCTCAGTGCCGCTGTTTATCAACCGGACGCGTATTGATTCACCTTCCCTGATGTAAAGGGTTGGTGTTGATGGGTAGGATTTTCCGTTTACCGTGAACCAGAAGGGTTGTGCGAGGTCTGCCGGCGCCCTGCGGTTTACGACGTAAGGCGGCTGGTAGCCGTTACGCACGGCCTCTTCCAGCTCTTCCTTGCTGTCAAATACTGCAAACCTCTCCTTGTCAAACCGGCCGTTCTTGACCAGGTAGAGACGCTCCTTCATCCGCTGGAGCATGGCATTTATCTCGTTTCTCAGGAAATTGAGATCGTGTGCGGAATAGAGGAGCGTGTACTCCCGTTCATAGGGGAACCTCTTTTTTATCGGATCGTCCGGGTCCTCGACTATAAGGCTGCCGAACATGCCGGACTGCATGTGCAGCAGCGTTCCCCAGTGGCAGTGATAGAAGTGTGTACCGTAAGGCTCTGCGACGAATTCATAGACGAACTCCTGGCCCGGCATTACAGGCATCTGGGTGATATACGGCACTCCGTCCATACGCCATGGTACATGCATGCCGTGCCAGTGGATGGTGTGGTTGAGCTCAGTTTTGTTTTTGAAATAGACTTTTACCCTGTCTCCCCTGTTGACCCTTATTTCGGGACCCGGAACCTGGTTGTTGAAGGCAAGGGTGTGGGTTTTGACCCCCGGCGCGAGTTCCTGCTGGTGGATGTCGACGAAGAGACGGAAGACCTTGACGTTGCCCTCCATTTCAGGTTTGAGTTGCCGGGGAAAACGCTTTAAGTTCTTTCTTTTCGTTGTCTCGGCAAAGAGAGAACCCGGCAGAAGTGTTGCCGCCGAGAGGGCAGCGCCTGTAATAAGGAAATCTCTCCTGTTCATAACCAACCCTCCTACCTGTGTGCAGATTGTATGATTTTTAATGAAGTTCCGCGTGGTAAGACCCACGGGAATAGTCAAGTCTTAAAGCATGATCTTTGCTACAAACTCCTCTATGTCATCTTCGGCACGCAAAAAATCCTCTACTACCTGAGGGTCAAAACGGGTGCCTGATACTGAAATGATATACTCCTTTGCCTCTTTAAAGGGTATTGCGCTTCTGTATGGTCTGTCCACTGTGAGTGCGTCGAGGGTGTCGCATACTGCAAATATCCTTGCCCCCAGTGTTATTTCATTTCCCTTGAGTCCTCGTGGATAACCTGTACCGTCATAGAGTTCGTGGTGGGAATGTATTATATCAGCAACCCTTGCGAGGTATCCTATGTGGTTTATGATTCTGTAACCTGCTTCAGGATGCCGTGCCATTACAGCAGTCTCTTCTTCAGTGAGTTTTCCCTCTTTCAGCAGGATGGAGTCGGGTATGCCTATCTTGCCTATGTCATGCAGTAGTGAGCCGCAGTAGATATCTACAAGGTCCCTCCCTGTTATTCCGATTTTCTGAGACAGTACCATGGCAAACTGTGTAACCCGGTAGGAGTGATCTCCAACTTCATGTTCCCTTGTGTCTATCGCCTTTACAAATGCCTCTATGGTGGCAAGGTATACGCCCTCCATCCTTTCAATCACACCTCCGAGGAATCTGTCCCTGAAATAACATTTTTCACAACAATAGGGGCCGTTGTCTTTTATATGGAATCCGTCATATATCTCTGTCTGGCAGGCCTTGCAATAGATACCGGTGCTTTTTTTGGTTTCGGAAATGAATAGTTCAGGGTCGTTAAGAAATCTGTCCCTGCATTTTTCAGAGCAGAAGCAATGGGTCTTTTTCTTGTAAACAGTTGTCAGCGGCTTATGAAGCCCGCTGACATCCATTTTGCATACTGGGTCTTTTTTAAAATTCGGTTTCATATTCCTGTAATCACCACAATCCCCCCCTGTCTATGCGGCGGGGAGTTTTTAATGTTGCTTGCCCATATCAGCATCTTTCTTGTGTTCTCCGGCTGGACACCCTCCTGCAGCACCCTCCATTTTATCCTTCATCATCATGTGCATTTTTGACATCATCTTGTCCAGGTTTGCAATCATCAGATCCAGTTCCTTGATCATCTCTTTCTTTGCACTCTCTGCAGGCTCCAGCAGCAGCTTTTTCTGTATCTCCATTGTTTTCTTCAACATATCCGTTATCTTCATCATCATTACATGTTTCATCATCATTGCACACTTTTCCATGTGCGCCGGTTGTCCTTCCATGCTGCCTTTACTGTTTGTCTGTGCATGGCCATAACCTGCAGTCTCTGCCTTGGTCTCTGCATAGCCTGTTGTTAACAAGGGTGCCGTTAATGCAAATACAAGGGTGGTTATAAAGAATATTCTTTTCATACCTGTCTCCATAAGTTGATGTTTTGCAGTTTTTTGATTCCTAACATGAACTGTGGCACTTGCATGTAAGGGCCTTCTTTTTTGTAATCTTCTTAATCGTCATTGATTCTCACCTCCTTTCCTTGTGAAAGCATACCACATATTATCCGGGGATACAAGCCATTTGAACTATCCCCAGGTCGTGGGTATCACCCAACCTTTTTTACTTTTAAAAACTTCGCATTTATTGCCACGATTACCGTGCTCAAAGACATCAGCACTGCCCCCATTGCCGGGCTGAGCAGGATCCCGGCTTTATAAAGAACCCCTGCTGCAAGGGGTATGGCAAATGCGTTGTAGCCTGTTGCCCAGGCAAGATTCTGGATCATCTTTTTGTACGTTGCGCGGGCAAGATCGATAATGGCTACAACATCAAGGGGATTGCTCCTTACAAGGATGATGTCCGCTGTCTCCACAGCCACGTCTGTTCCTGCTCCAATGGCAATGCCGACATCCGCCTGTGCAAGTGCAGGGGCGTCGTTTACGCCATCGCCAGTCATTGCAACCACCAGTCCCCTCTTCTGTACCTCTTTTACCTTTTCCGATTTTTCATGAGGAAGAACCTCGGCAAAATAATCGTCCAGATTCAGTTCTTCCGATACCCACTTGGCAACCTGGCGGTTGTCGCCTGTAAGCATCATACACTTGATGCCCTTTTTCCTGAGCATGGAGATTGCTTTCTTTGATTCAGGCCTGATGATATCTGCCAGTGCTATTGCACCCTTTAACTCTCCGTCAACTATTACAAAAACAACCGTTTTTCCCTGAGATGACAATTCGTCGATTCGTTTATCAGTGATTGTCATGTTTTTTTCCCTCAGAAAACCGGGGCTTACAACCTTTACCTCCCTGCCGTTTACCTTGCCCTCAGCCCCCTTACCGGGGATTGCCATAAACTCCTCGACGGGGTACGTTTCGGAGGAATCCACGATCGCCTTTGCTATGGGATGTTCCGAGTGTGCCTCGACTGAAGCGGCATACTTGATGAGTTCCTTTTCGTCCATATTATCAGAAAGGATAATCGTATCGGTAACGCCGAACCTGCCCTCTGTGAGTGTGCCTGTTTTATCAAAGATGATGGCCTGAATATTCCTTGCCCTCTCAAAGGCAACACGGTTTCTTATCAGCAGCCCGTTTTTGGCAGAGAGCGCGGTGGAGACGGCAACTACCAGGGGTACTGCAAGACCTAACGCATGAGGGCAGGTTATAACCATTACCGTAACGGTCCTCTCAAGGGCAAAGGCAAAGTCTTTATGCATTATGACCAGCCATACGAACAATGTAATTCCACCGCCTGCCAAGGCTATTATCGTGAGCCATAAGGCGGCCTTGTTTGCCAGATCCTGAGTCTTTGACTTGCTCTCCTGGGCCTCCCTTACGAGGTTGATTACCTGTGAGAGGAATGAATCCTTCCCGGTCTTTTTTATTTCAACGGTAATCGACCCTTCGCCATTGATGGAACCGCCTATTACCTCTGCACCTGTTGTTTTTGTTACAGGCATTGATTCTCCTGTAAGCATGGACTCGTTTACCGATGACCTGCCGTCAACGACATCACCGTCAGCCGGGACCTTCTCACCGGGTTTTACCAGAACCTTGTCGCCTGGCTTAAGCTGTTCCAGAGGCACGTCCTTTACACTGCCGTCGGGCATTAGCAGGTGGGCCTCTGACGGCATGAGCGTTGCCAGTGCCTCAAGTGCACGCGAGGCGCCCATTATAGACCTCATCTCTATCCAGTGACCGACGAGCATGATGTCAACAAGCGTGGCAAGTTCCCAGAAGAATATCTTGCCGCTTAGTCCAAAGACGACCACGCTGCTGTAAACATATGCCGTTGTAATCGCTATTGCAATCAGGGTCATCATCCCTGGGTTTGCTGCCTTCAATTCGTCGAAAAGCCCCTTGAGAAACGGGTATCCACCGTAGAAGAAGACAAAGGACGACAGGCCGAAGAGCAGGTACATGTCGCCTGGAAACCTGATGGACTCACCGAGTCCTATAAACTCCTGGACCAGGGGTGAGAGCATAAGGATCGGGATGGTGACAATCAGGGATATCCAGAATCTCTTTCTGAAGTCAGCTACCATGTGTGCGTGATGGTCTTTATGGTTGTGGCCCTTGTGTTCCATGTGCTCCATGTCATGACCTTCGTGTTCCATGTTCTGCATGTCATGCCCTTCGTGCGGGTCATGGTCTTTGTGTTCGTCATGACCTTCATCATGCTTTTCATGTCCTGAATGTTTGCTGTGGTCCATGATTAATGTCCTCCTTGATAGTTGATAATATTCTCTGCAACTTTATAAATTACCGTACAGCAAGACTATGAAGATTATATGAATCAATTTCTTCATTTGTCCTTTCTCAAAATGGGTCTTTCTCAAAATGAGTCAATACGGATATAATAGCAGGGAAAAGTGGAAATTGATAGTGCGCATTACCGGTCACTGCAGTTATTTGGAATGGGGGGAGGGACATAATATGGGGATCCTGATTCGGTACGGTTCCTCGACTTTTTTTCACATTTCCTTCATACTGTATTCACAATCTTCAGGTTTAATACAACCAGAAAAAATATATCGGAGGAGGTACAAATGAAGAAGATACTTTTTGTTCTTTTGGGTCTGTTCTTCATGTCGGGAGTGGTATATGCAACGGGTTCTGATATGGTAAAAAAGGCTGGAGATGTAACTGTAAAGGTTTCAGTAGGGAAGGACGCTCCGGTTGTTGGAGAGAACAGTATTTCTGTGGAGCTTCTCAATGCAGAGAAGGGTTCAATAACAGATGCAGAAGTTGAGCTCGCTTACTTCATGCCTGCAATGCCTGCAATGAAATATGAAACGAGCGCAATACAAAAGGGGAACACTTACACTGCAGTGTTGGGGCTTGCAATGGCCGGACAGTGGAATGTTGATGTAAGATTCAAGCGACCGGGCAGGAAGTTCGAGAAAATAACGTTCAGTATTAATGCAAAGTAAATTAATGCAAGGTAACCGAGGTTTGACATTTATGAAAATGAAAATTGCTGTTTCCATATTAATCTCCTTGCTGGTTATAAATGCCGGATGGGTTTTTGCCGGCGGGCCGGATTATAAAGAGAGGTTAAGCGGGTTAATAGAAGAAGCTGTCAAAAACAACCCGGAACTCAAGGCCTTTGAAGAGAATATCCGGGTGTACAGGGAAAGACCTTCCCAGGCTGAATCCCTTGATGACCCGCGTTTAAAACTGTCGATTGTCAACGTACCCCTGGATACCTTCAGTTTTAATCAGGAGCCGATGACCCAGAAGCAGATGTCCATTATGCAGAAGTTTCCTTTTCCCGGCAAGTTAGCATTAAAGGGGGCAATGGCCGGGCAGGAATTGGAGATTGTTAAAAAAGAGTACATGGAAAAGAAGAATGATATCGTAAAGCAGGTTAAGGTTGTTTATAACAATCTTTCATTTATAAACAAGGCGATTGAGATAACCGAAAATAACAAGGCACTTTTAAAGGAATTCATAAAGATAGCGGAGACCAAATATGCCGTTGGCCAGGGATTGCAGCAGGATGTGCTGAAGTCTCAGGTAGAGCTTTCAAGGATGATTGACCGATTGATCTCTCTGAGGCAAAAGAAGCAGACCGCGATAGCACGACTGAATACCCTCCTGAACCGTCCTGTTCAGATGCCATTTGAAGAGATAGAGGAGATAAGTCAGACCGGATTCAACTTGACGTTTGAAGGTCTGCAGCAGATAGCCGTAGAGAACCGTCCGGTATTGCTTGGGTTGCGGCATTTAATCAACCGGTACAGGTTTGCCTATAAGTTTGCCAAAAAGGATTATTATCCTGACTTTGATGTAGGGATAGGATATGGACAGCGTGACGATGGCGCAACGGTTGAAAGAACAGACTTTGTTTCTGCCTTTGTTACGATAAATATTCCCCTCTGGTACAAGACCAGGGAGAGCAGGAAGGTGGCGGAAGAGGAGGCAAATATCCGGAAGGCCACAGAGCAGTATAACGCAATGAAGAACAATCTCTTTTTTCAGATAAAAGATATCCTGACGGAGATAGAGGAGAATGAGCAGCAGATTGAGCTGTTCAGTTCCGGGATAATTCCACAGAGCACAATGTCACTTCAATCTGCCATTGCAGGATACAAGGTGAACAAGGTGGACTTTATAACCCTCGTTAATAACCAGATAACCCTGTATAACTACGAGATAGATTATTACCGGTTTATCGCTGACTATGAAAATAAACTTGCAGAGCTTGAAGCAGCAGTTGGGAAGAGGCTGTTTTAGATTGCAGCCGGTTGACGGCTTGTCCGCTGGATTAATGAAAACGAACGGAGGAAATAAAGATGGCAGTTAAAGTTAAAAAGGTCTTCATTACAGTTGGCGTGCTGGTGCTCCTGCTGTTTGCGGGGATCCTGTGGTTTGCCCTCAGCGGGGACGGGAATCCGGCCTCTACGTCTTCCGGTGTCACAGCCGGTGAGGGGAGTGAAGGAGGGTCATCGAAAGCAGAGAGGAAGATAAAGTACTGGCAGGCTCCAATGGATCCGACCTATATCAGTGACAAACCCGGCAAGTCTCCCATGGGGATGGAACTGATTCCGGTGTATGAAGATGAGGCTGAAGATGAGGTTGAGGGTGTGATCAGGATAGACCCTGTCACCGTGCAGAATATGGGGGTTCGGACCAAAAAGGTTACGAAACGACCCTTTTTTACCACGATCCGGACTGTTGGTTATATCACATATGACGAGGAACTCGTCAAGGATGTCAATACGAAGATATCGGGCTGGGTGGAGAAGCTCTATGTTGACACGACGGGTGAAGATGTCAATGAGGGGCAAAAACTTCTTTCCATCTACTCCCCTGAACTGGTGGCTACCCAGGAGGAATACCTTCAGGCGCTTCGCTACAAGGAGAAGACTTCCGACTCAGCTTTCGTGAATGTGGTGAAGGGTGCGGATACGCTTCTTGAGTCCACAAGGAAGAGGCTTCTGCTGATGGATATAGAACCCGCTCAGGTCAGGGCACTGGAAGAAAGGGGAGAGGTGCAGAAAAGTATGCTTCTCCATTCACCTGCTACAGGTACTGTGATAAAGAAGCCCGTCTTTGAGGGCATGAGGGTGAATCCGGGGATGAAGCTTTATACCATCGCCGATCTTTCCCGTGTGTGGGTTATGGTCTCCTTCTATGAATACGAGCTTCCTTTTCTCAAGCTCGGTCAGGAGGCGGAGATGTCACTTCCTTATGAGCCTGGCGTTACCTACAAGGGCCGTATCACCTTCATCTATCCCTACCTTTCAAAAAAGACAAGGACGGTGCAGGTCAGAATGGAGTTTGAAAATCCGGGGTTAAAACTGAAGCCGGACATGTATGCCGATGTTGTGCTGAAGTCAAAGATCAGCCCGGATGCCATACTCGTACCCTCTGAAGCGGTCATCCGGACAGGTGTTCGCAACATAGTGATAACGTCCCTGGGAGGCGGCAAGTTCCTTCCCAAAGAGGTCAGGCTCGGGGCGGAGGCTGAGGGATTTGTGCAGGTCCTTTCCGGACTGAAGGAGGGCGATATAGCAGTAGTGTCCGGACAATTCCTCATCGATTCGGAGAGTAATCTGCGAGAGGCAATAAACAAGATGCTTTCAGCCAAGAAGGCGTCACAGAAGATGGATATGGATATGGATATGAAGAAGGAAGATGCGGAGCCCGGAGCCAAAAAGGAAGATGGTGTAAGCAAGAAGGCGTCGCAGAAGATGGATATGGATATGAAGAAGGAGGACACCGGGCCTGAAACTCAGAAGGAGGGCGCTGAGAGTAAGAAGGGCGCCATGCTCCATCCGGAGATGAGCAGTGAGCAGAAGAAGCTGATGGCAGAGGTGATTGATGATTATAGTGTCATCCACAGCGCACTGGTTGAGGAATCTCCCGCTGCTGTGGCCGAAGGGGCGCGTTCCCTGTCCGGGACGGTCGACAGGATAAAGGCATTGGATCCGGACGGGAATCTGGAGAAAATTACACGCCCGGTTGAGGTCTCTATTGAAGGACTCCTTTCCGGAGATATCGTGAAGGCGCGGGGTTCCTTTGCAGCGCTCAGTAAGACGATGGCTACCTATGTCAGGGGTGCGGGCAGGACGAGTGCGCTTTCAGCGGGAATTAAACTCTATTTCTGTCCCATGAAGGAGGCTTTCTGGCTGCAGAAGGCGGCTGATGTTCAGAACCCGTATCTCGGCAAGGATATGCTCGCTTGTGGAAATGAGGAGAAGTACTGATGCTTGAGAAGATAATTGAATACTCAATAAAAAACAGGTTTCTGATTATCCTTGCCACTGTGTTTGTTCTCCTCTGGGGTATTTATTCCTTGTCAAAGATGCCACTTGACGCAATTCCCGACCTCTCTGATGTCCAGGTTATTATTTACACCAAATACTCAGGACAGGCGCCTCAGGTGGTAGAGGACCAGGTTACTTACCCGCTTACAACGGCGATGCTTGCTGTTCCGGGATCAACTGTTGTCAGAGGCTACTCCTTTTTCGGTTTTTCCTTTGTCTACATCCTCTTTGAGGACGGCACGGACCTCTACTGGGCAAGGAGCCGGGTGCTTGAGTACCTGAACTATGTGTCCGGTCTTTTGCCCGAGGGCGTAACCCCGTCACTGGGGCCTGATGCCACCGGTGTTGGATGGGTATATGAATATGCGCTTGTGGACAGAACCGGCAAGTATGACCTTGCACAACTCCGCTCCATGCAGGACTGGTATCTCCGCTATGAGCTCACCTCAGTGGAAGGTGTGTCCGAGGTGGCTTCGGTGGGCGGCTTTGTGAAGCAGTACCAGGTGGATGTGGATCCGAACAAGCTTCTTGCATACAATATTTCCATATCAAAAGTGAAGAAGGCAATAAAGAGGTCCAACCAGGATGTGGGCGGACGCCTGCTGGAGGTGTCTGAGATCGAATATATGGTCAGAGGGCTGGGCTATATCAAAGGTATCGAAGATATCAAGAATATCGCTATCGGTGTGGACGATAAAGGGACGCCGATCCTAATCCGGGACGTGGCCAACGTACACCTTGGCCCTGAACTCCGGCGCGGTATAACCGAATTGGACGGTGAAGGGGAGGTTGCAGGCGGGGTTGTGCTGATGCGGTTTGGGGGGAATGCACTTGCAACTATAGACCGCGTCAAGGAGAAGCTGGAGAGCCTCAAGGCGGGTCTTCCGGAAGGCGTTGAGATAGTTCCCGTCTATGACAGGTCCGGACTGATCAACAGTGCTATCTCTACTCTCAAGGTGAAGCTCATAGAAGAGTCCATAGTGGTGGCACTTGTCTGTGTAATATTCCTCCTGCATTTCAGGTCAGCCTTTGTGGCGATTTTTACACTGCCTGTAGGTATCCTTATGGCGATTATCGTCATGAACTTCCAGGGGCTCAACGCCAATATCATGTCCCTTGGCGGCATTGCAATCGCCATAGGTGCGATGATCGATGCCGCGATAGTGATGATAGAGAACGCCCACAAGCAACTGGAGAAGGACAGCGGTTCCAAGGACCACTGGTTAATTATAACCATTGCTGCAAAACAGGTGGGGCCGGCGCTTTTCTTTTCGCTGCTGATCATCACCTTTTCGTTCCTTCCTATCTTTACGCTTCAGGCCCAGGAAGGAAGGCTTTTCCGGCCCCTTGCGTTCACCAAGACTTACTCCATGGCCGGAGCAGCACTGCTTGCAGTGACACTCGTTCCCGTGATGATGGGATACTTCATCAAAACCACTCTCCTGCCCGAACTGTGGAGCAGGAAGAAACAGAGGGTGGTCTCAGTGGGTGTCTCAGCGCTTGTTTTCCTCCTGTTCTGGCTGATTTCAGCACTCTTTCCCATGTCGGTGCTCGGTGCATTCGGTATCTCGATTGCGATCTTCATGTGTGCCCTGACCCTGCTCCTCCTCTGGCCCCAGGAGATCAAGCCTGAAAGAAGGAATCCGGTTAACAGGTTTCTCATCTGGGTGTATAAACCCGTAATCCGCTGGGTGCTGCACCACAAGGCCGTTACCATGGCGCTGGCCGTTCTGGTGGTTTTGACACTGCTGCCGTTCCGTTCAATGGTTGTCGAGAAGCTGCCGGAAGGGCCGATCAGGACCCTTGCCGGGAAGCTGGACATGTTTTTTCCACTCGAGAAGATCGGAGGGGAGTTCATGCCGCCGCTTTACGAGGGAGACCTGCTGTACATGCCGAGTACCTTTCCCGGTATATCCATAACCAAGGCAAGGGAACTGCTGCAGCAGACAGACAAGATTATCAAGTCCTTTCCGGAAGTGGAGCGGGTCTTTGGCAAGATCGGGCGTGCAGATACTGCGACTGACCCGGCACCTTTATCAATGATAGAGACCACCATCATGTTGAAGCCCCAGGAGGAGTGGCGGGAAGTGCCGGTAGAGAGGTTTTTCTCTGGCTGGCCCGGCTTTATCCGTTCTCCCCTTGCGAAGATATGGCCGGAGAAGAGGGTGATAACTCCCAAGGAATTAATGGACGAGATGAACAAGGCGATACAGTTGCCGGGTGTAACGAATGCCTGGACAATGCCGATCAAGACGAGGATAGATATGCTCGCAACAGGAATCAAGACGCCTGTGGGCATAAAGATAATGGGTGATAATCTCGATACCCTTGCAGTCCTTGGAGAGAAGATCGAGGCCGTGGTGAGACAGATTCCTGGAACACTCTCCGTTTATTCCGAGCGTGTTGTCGGAGGATATTACCTTGATTATGACATTGACCGCCGGGCGGCAGCCAGGTACGGCCTTACGGTCGGTGATGTCCAGGACGTCATCCAGTCGGCTATTGGCGGGATGAATGTGACCGAGACGGTTGAGGGGCTGGAGCGCTATCCGGTTAATGTCAGGTACAGCCGTGAGTTGAGAGACACCATACCAAAACTTAAGCGCATACTTATAGCCACCCCTACCGGAGCCCAGATACCGATAGCTCAGGTAGCCAACATCAGCATAAGCCAGGGGCCCCCTGTCATTAAGAGTGAAAACTCAAGGATGAGCGCCTGGATTTACGTGGACCTTGCAGGTATTGATATTGCCACCTATGTGAAGAATGCCAGGGAGGTTATTGCCAACGAGGTGGATCTTCCCCCGGGATACAATATAGTCTGGTCAGGACAGTATGAGTATATGGAGAGGGCTAACAAGAGGCTTGCCGTGGTAGTGCCGATTACACTCCTGGTTATATTTCTTCTCCTTTACTTTAACTTCAGAAATGTCAGTGAGGCTATAATTGTCATGCTCTCGATGCCCTTTGCAATAGTTGGCGGTATCTGGTTTATCTACCTGTTGGGCTATAACATGAGTATTGCGGTCGGGGTCGGCTTTATAGCACTGGCCGGTGTTTCTGCAGAGATCGGAGTGCTGGTGCTCATCTATATTGATCATGCATATGAGGAGCGTCTGCTTGCAGGCAGGATGAATACGAGGGAGGATCTTTACGAGGCGTTTATAGCGGGGACGTCCGAAAGGGTCCGGCCTATAATGATGACCGTGACCGCTATCATTGCCGGGCTGCTGCCGCTTTTCTGGGGACATGGGGCAGGGGCGGATACAATGCGCAGGATAGCGGCTCCCATGATTGGAGGAATGGTATCGTCGACGATCCTTACCCTGATTGTGATACCGGCGATATATGCTGCCGTAAAAGGCAGGAGCCTGAGCAGCAACAAAAAGGAGGAGCGAGATGCATAAGATGGTCATGGCCGTAATAAGGCGTGCATTATTTGATAAGATTACCGGTGAGTTTGAAAAGAAAAGGATACATTTTACGTGTTCGGCTGTAAAGGGTTTCGGGAAGGAGGTGCGCCTTTACCATGAGGACATCCACGACCGTATCAAGCTCGAGATTATTGCTGAGGAGAAGGATGTGCAGGGTATAAAGGATATCATCATCTCGAATGTGAACCATGGGACTACCGGAGCAGGCATACTTGCAGTCTATAAGCTTGATGAATTTATGGAGTTTTCCGATTTGCGGTGAAGGGATTGAAGGCTGTCGATGAGTGCGGGTTATCACTGAAACGTTATTGCTAAAACAGGAGGAGAATTAATATGAAGACAGTTATGGTTATTATGGTGTTTGCACTTATGTTGATGTACGGTATGACAGCCTTTGCCCATGAAGAGGGTGAAGAGTCCGGTTCGGAGATGAAGATGGACATGAAGAATATGGATATGAAGATGATGAAGCAGCACAGGACGATGAGTGTTATTGCCGAGCATTGGGCTGAAACTCAGGAGGCGTTGAAGGAGAGGGACTGGAAAGAGGCTGGGGAGGATGTGGCCGAGATAGTGGAGGCTGCGGAGGAGTTGAAGGAGTTTAAGCCTCACAGGAATGCGGATAGATTACTGGATTTTATGAACATACAGGCTGTGTTTGCGAAGAGAGTGACAGACCTTGGCAAGGCCATAGAATCAAAGGATGCTTCAGCAGCGGACAAACTTGCCGGGAGTGTGCAGAAGAGCTGCAATCAGTGCCACGCAATGTTCAGGTGAGAGCCGTTCCGTTTACCCGGGTATTCCCTCCTGCAAGGCAGGGGGGCGTTTGCCTCTCTCCTTTGACTCGTTTCACCTCTAAATGTTAAAATTTCCACATGAAAATAGCCGTAACCGGTAAAGGCGGGGTGGGTAAAACCACCCTTTCTGCTATTCTGAGCCATATCTATGCAAAAGAAGGCAAAAGTGTTGTTGCCGTGGATGCAGACCCTGATGCCAACCTTGCCCAGGCATTCGGCCTGTCCCGAAAGGAGATAGAGGGAATCAGGCCTATAGCGGAACTGACCGACGTTATTACTGATCGGACAGGTGCAAGGCCGGGGAATATGGGTGGAATCTTTAAACTGAATCCACGGGTTGCCGACATTCCCGAGGAGTTTGGCTACAGGATAAACGGGATAACACTGCTCGTGATGGGGAAGTCAAAGGAGGCTGCCTCCGGCTGTTATTGTCCCGAAAATGTATTTCTGAGGAGTCTGCTGAGGCACCTTGTGCTTGACAGGGAGGAAGTCGTGATTGTGGATATGGAGGCCGGCATAGAGCACCTGACAAGGGGGACTGCAGAAGGGGTTGATATGTTTCTGATCGTTGTGGAGCCGGGGCAGAGGAGTATCCAGACTGCAGGGACCGTAAGGGATATGGTAGCAGGACTTGGTGTCAAACGGATATATGCGGTTGCAAATAAAGTGAGAAACGAGAGGGATGAGGAATTTGTCCGTTCAGCCCTGGGCGATATTCTCCTTCCTGGTGTAATAAAGTTCAACCCGGAAATCATGGAAGCAGACCTTACAGGTATGCCTCCGTTTGAGAAGAGCCCTGAGACGGTGAGAGAGGTTGAGGAATTGAAGAAGTCAATTGAGAAACTAAAGGATCGGTAACGTCAAACGGTAACGAAGCCAGTATCGTGAGGCGTTCAGAGGTTACGTGAAGAGACGAACGGCGTGGCCGATAGACGAAACGGGCCTCGTAACCGTAACCGTAGCCGATAAAATGGATACCAAACAGGCTATAAGAAAAGAGGTAATAAGCCGGCGGGATGCGATTCCTTTAGAGGTAAGGAAGGCCAAGGACAGGATGATTCGGGAGAGACTGTCCGGGCTGGCAGAATACAGGAATGCAGGCACGGTTATGCTCTTTGCCTCGTTCAGGACAGAAGTTGACACGATGCCAATAATAGCGGATGCCCTGATGCAGGGTAAGCGGGTGGTGCTGCCAAAGGTGGACAGTGCGAAAAAAGAGCTGGGACTATATAATATAAGGTCTGTGGATGAACTGACTCCGGGGTATATGGACATACCGGAACCGGGAGTTGTTGAAGGCAGGGAAGTAGCCCCTGAGGAGCTTGAACTTATAGTGATGCCCGGTGTGGCCTTTGATAAAAGGGGTGGAAGGCTCGGCTATGGAGGCGGATACTATGACCGTCTGATTGCCGGATTGAGGCGCAGGCCGCCCCTTGTTGCGGTGGCCTATGAAGAACAGGTAATCAGTGAGGTGCCTGTTGCAGACCATGATGTCAGGGTCAACAAGATCGTTACAGACAGGAGAGTAATAGAGGTAAGGGATGCCGGGGCTTAAGGAAAAATCTTTTAATACTTGTAAGGCACTATAAGACATGGACATAGAAAAGATTGAAAGAGGTGTGAAGCTTATACTTGAGGGGATTGGTGAGGACCCTGAAAGGCCCGGATTGCGCAGGACCCCGCAGAGGGTTTCAGCCATGTTTCAGGAGATTTTTTCGGGTCTTCAGACCCCTCCCGAAGACCTCCTGCAGCATATAGAAGGCGAAACTCATGATGAGATGGTGATGCTCAAGGATATACCCTTTTACTCTGTGTGCGAACACCACCTCCTGCCCTTTTTTGGCCGAGCACATATTGCCTATATCCCTGCGAAGGGAAGGATTGTCGGCATAGGGGAGCTTGCAAAGGCACTTGAGATGCTTGCAAAGAGGCCGCAGGTTCAGGAGAGACTGACTGCACAGCTTGCAGACATGATAATGGAGCGGTTGAGACCAAGAGGGGCCATGGTGATCATTGATGCAGAGCATCTCTGTCTCAGTATGCGGGGAATCAAGAAGCCCGGGGCAAGGACTGTGACCTCAGCAGTAAGAGGGATATTCAGGAGCAAGCAGTCAACAAGGGAAGAGATGCTTGAGCTGATAAAGAAGAGGGACTGAGATTAACCATTTATCATTTATCATTTGCTATTTATCATTTATCATTGCATCATCAGTTAAGACAGTACGTGCTTAACCCACAAATTGAAATTGACAAGGAACAAAGGAGGTTTTGATGGCAGCAACGATTATTGACGGGAAGAAAGTGGCAGCAGACATCAAGGAGAAACTGAAGAAGGAAGTTGATGAACTTAAGTCTAAAGGGGTGAATCCGGCCCTTTCCGTAGTGCTTGTGGGTGAAAATCCTGCCAGCAAGAAGTATGTGGCAAACAAGGAGAAGACCTGTGAGGCCCTTGGTATCAAGAGTGTGGCGTATAAACTCCCTGAGTCGGCTACCCAGGAGGAGCTGCTCAAGCTTGTGGACGAACTGAATGCAAATCCCGAGATTCACGGGATACTGGTACAGCTTCCCCTGCCCAAACACATGAATGAGAAGGAAGTGATGCACAGGATTGCACCTGAGAAGGATGTGGATGGTTTTGGTCCGGATGCACTGGGAAGGCTTCTCCTTGATGAGCCGGGCTTTGTGCCGTGCACGCCTCACGGGGCAATGAAGATGCTTGAGGCCTACGGGGTTGACCCTGCCGGAAAGAAGGCCGTTATAGTCGGAAGGAGTGTGATAGTCGGCAAGCCTCTTGCACTGTTATTGCTCAGAAAGAATGCCACAGTTACCATATGTCACAGCAGGACGCCTGACCTTAAGGGAGAATGTCTGTCTGCGGATATCCTGTGTGTGGCTGTCGGAAGGGCTCATATGGTAAAGGGTGACTGGGTAAAAGAAGGTGCAGCAGTTATAGATATCGGTATTAATGTGAATGAGCAGGGCAAACTGGTTGGTGATGTGGAGTTTGACAAGGCAAAAGAGAGGGCCGGCTGGATTACCCCTGTGCCTGGCGGTGCAGGCCCCATGACAATTGCCATGCTCATGTATAATACAGTAGAGGCTGCGAAGGCAACTTTGAAGGCATAAGGTTCAATGTTGCAGGTTGCAGGCAGACAGGGAAAGATGATAAAGCTCAATAGAGGTTTATCATAATGAAACCCGCAACCCGTAGTTCGTAGCTCGTAATTCAAAAAGGAGGTTAGAGATGATTATTTCCAGGAAGCGTGACTTTCAGGAATTACTTGAAAATATCAAAAACTACAAGAGTTTTTTTCTTATAGGATGCTCGGAGTGCGCCTCTCTTTGCGGTACCGGAAGCGAGAAGGAGGTTAAGGAACTTGCAGAGACCCTGAAGTCGGAAGGAAAGGAAGTAACAGGCGGTATTGTTGCAAAGACAGGCTGTCAGGTGCTGGGGACAAAGAAGGAACTCAAGGCCTATAAGGATGAAGTAAACAGTGCAGAGTGCCTTCTCGTCATGTCCTGTGGCGCCGGCACACAGACTGCGGTTGAGCTTTTTGAAGACAAGCCTGTCTATGCGACCAATGACTCACTCTTTCTCGGAAACATGACACGCTTCCAGGTCTTTGATGAGCGGTGCTCCATGTGCGGCAAGTGCATACTCGACAAGACCGGCGGGATCTGTCCGATAACTACCTGTCCCAAGGGTTTGCTTAACGGGCCCTGTGGCGGAATGAAGGATGGCCACTGTGAGGTGGGTCCGGACATCCCGTGTGCATGGGTAAGGATATATGAGCGGATGAAGAAGCTTGATAAACTTGAGGAACTGACCGGGTCTGTTTTTGATGCCAGAGACTGGTCAACAGGACAGAGCCCCAGGGCCTTCAGTGCAAGAGAGAAAAAGGGGAAATGAGCAGTCCGTCAAAGTCAATCCTCTGTCATAATTATACAGTAGCATAAAGGTTATAAATTAACCGGCCTGAAAAGAAAGAAGGAGGAATAGAGAATGTCATTCAAAGAGGCCCTTGAGTCAGGAAAATTTGTCGTAACCGCCGAAGTTGGTCCTCCCAAAGGGACTGATATTTCGGAGATGCTCCATCATATAGAACTGCTGAAAGGCAAGGTGGAAGCCATTAATTTTACCGACAACCAGTCTGCTGTAATGAGAATGAATTCCCTTGCCGGTTGTGCGATAGCCGTTGAGCACGGGGTTGAGCCCATTCTTCAGATGACTTGCCGTGACCGTAACCGCATAGGACTTCAGTCCGACCTTCTTGGCGCCTATGCGCTTGGAGTGAAGAGTGTCCTCTGTATGACCGGCGACCACGTCTCTGCAGGTGACCATAAAGGGGCAAAGCCTGTGTATGATGTTGAGTCGGTCCAGTTGCTCCGGATAGTTGACTCTCTGAATAACGGCAGGGATATGGCAGGCAATGAGTTGAAGGGTGGCACTGATTTCTTTCAGGGGGGTGTTGTCACTCCTGAGGCAAATCCGCTTGAGCCGCAGCTGATAAAGTTTGAAAAGAAGATAAAGGCAGGGGCCAGGTTTTTCCAGACCCAGGCTGTTTACGATATTGAGAAATTCAGGGAGTTCATGAAGTACGCACGGAATTTTCCTGTTAAAGTGCTTGCAGGGCTTGTTGTGCTTAAGAGTGCAGGTATGGCAAACTTTCTTAACAACTATGTCCCGGGAATAAAGGTGCCGCAGGAACTTATTGCTGAGCTCAAGGCAGCAGGTAAGGGGAAGGGCCTTGACAAGGGGATCGATATCTGTGCCAGACACATAAGGCAGATCAGGGACGAAGGCATCTGCGACGGAGTTCACATAATGGCCATTGGCATAGAGGACAAGGTTCCCGAGATTATGGAGCGGGCGGGGCTATAGATTTTCCATTTACCAGTTATCACTTTCCATTGAGAGATGAAAAATGACAAATGACAGGATTACAATTAACGATTTTCTGAAAAAAAAATCAGAGGGCAGGAAGCTCGCCCTGCTTACTGCATATGACTATCCCTTTGCCAGGATTCTTGATGAAGCCGGGGTGGATGCAATCCTTGTGGGCGATTCCCTCTCAATGGTTGTTCAGGGCCTTGAAAATACCCTGCCTGTTACAATGGATGAGATGGTTTATCACACGAAAATGGTGGCAAGGGCAACTCAGAGGGCAATGGTGATAGGTGATATGCCCTTTATGTCCTATCAGACCTCGGTTGAGGATGCAGTAAGGAATGCAGGCAGGTTCCTCAAAGAGGGCGGTGCCCATGCCGTCAAGGTAGAAGGGGGCTCTGAGGTATCAGATAAGATAAGGGCAATGGTGAGTGCGGACATACCTGTTATGGCACATATAGGATTGACACCGCAGGCGATACATAGAATGGGGGGATACAGTGTGCAGGGACGTACTGAGGAGGCACGGCAGCGGTTGATTGAGGAGGCCCGTGTGCTTCAGGATGCTGGCGCATTCAGCCTGGTACTCGAGGCAATACCCCTGGAACTTGCAAAAAAGATCAGCGAAACCCTTGTGATTCCTACAATTGGTATAGGCGCAGGTCCATACTGTGACGGCCAGGTCCTTGTGTTGCATGACATACTCGGCCTCTTCGAGAGGTTTGTCCCGAAGTTTGTAAAACGTTATGCCAATCTGAAGGACGATGCCCTGAACGCAGTAAGGAAGTTTAAGGAAGAGGTTGAAAACGGCGAGTTCCCAGGAGAGGACCAGAGTTTTAAATGAAATTTATCATTTGTCATTGTTCATTGACAGATAACAGATGATAAATAATAAACGAATGACAGATGATAAATAGTAAATGGTAATTGAAATATGTCTGAAGCTAAATTAAAAGTTATACTTTTAAAGCATACACCAAACCCTGAAGAGATCGTGGCAATGGCAGCAAAGCTCTGCTACAGCCCTTCGGATATTGAGGGACTCAGCACAAAAATAAAGGCTAAGGACCAGAAGGCCTTTGTTGAAAAGCTTGTGAAGATGGGGCACATGAGCCCTGTGGAACATGCGTCCTTTACCTTTGCCGTTGAGGGAATTTCAAGGGCCTGTTCTCATCAACTTGTCCGTCACAGGCTTGCCTCATACAGTCAGCAGTCACAGAGGTATGTCAGCGAGGAGGCAGGCTTTGATTACGTAATCCCGCCTTCAGTCAAGGATGATAAAGAGCTCGCAGGGTATTTTGAAGACTTCATGGCAGAGGCCCAGAAGGCATACAATCATCTTGTAAAAAAGCTCAATGAAAAGGGTATCAAGGGCGAGGCTGCAAATCAGGATGCAAGGTTTGTCCTTCCCAATGCCTGTGAGACAAAGATAATGGTTACCATGAATGCCAGGGAGTTGCTGCACTTTTTCCACCAGCGCTGCTGTCTCAGGGCACAGTGGGAGATAAGGGACATGGCTGAGGAGATGCTGAAACTTGTGAAAAAAGCCGCGCCAATCATATTCTCAAAAGCCGGCCCCGGATGTATATCAGGCCCATGTCCGGAGGGAGATTACACCTGCGGCAAGATAAAAGAGGTCAGGGCGCGCTATAAAAAAATGTAAGACCGTTTTATCGTGACAGTTCCCGGTTCTATTTGACAAAATTCCGTGTTTTTTGCTATAAAATAAGACTGTTTCCCCGGTAGCTTCCCGAAAGTGTTCGGGGCAGAGTCCCGAAAGCATTCGGGATTAACCACCATGTAGGAGTAGCCGGAGTAGAATAGTTGGGCAGTAAAAGGCAAGATCCCCGGTAGCTCAGTTGGCAGAGCGGGTGGCTGTTAACCACCATGTCGCTGGTTCGAGTCCGGCCCGGGGAGCCAACCCTAACCGGAACCAGGAATAAAGAGTTGGCAGAGTCCCGAAGGCGTTCGGGATTAACCACCCCGCTTATTGCGGGATTCGAGTCCGGCCCGGGGAGCCAACCCCATATAATCTTCAGGAATCTTACTGTTTTGCCCTACATTGTATACATATTAAAAAGCGAAACAACCTCCCAATACTATATCGGTCATACAGACAACATGGATCGCAGGCTTTCCCAGCACAACAATCCGGATTATCACGGAACCAGGCATACAAAGCGTAACAGGGGTCCCTGGTCATGTGTCTACACTGAAAAATACAACTCCCGATCTGAGGCGATGAAGAGAGAGAAAGAGATTAAGGCCAAAAAGAGCAGGAAGTATATTGAGTTCCTGATAAACAATTAGCAGCAGTCAGCGGAATTCCCTGTGCGGAATCTGACACTCAGGGCAACTATAGCAGCTATATCAAATATTAGCTTATAGATGTATTTTCCGACCTGCTTGCCCAAAAGGGATCATCAGATGAAAGATCATTGAAAAACAGCCTGTCCATTTTTATCCGGCTGGAGCGGATAGATGTTTGCAGACGTTTTCAGCGGCCACTACATATATTGAAAATCTCCTCTATCTTGACAGGCTCGAAAGCAACCGTAAGCTTTCTTCTGCTCTCATCCGGGTATATGATCTCTATCTCTGTCCACGGATGATCACAACACTTTGCCCTTTCTCCTTCATCATCAAGGGTCTTTAACTCAGCCAGAAGCCGGGTTACCGTGCTCTCTTTTACCTCTTTTTCCACCTCTGCACACTTGCAGAGTTTTCCGGATACCCCTTTGGTATGGCAGTAATACCTCAGGATATAACCGGATGATGTGCGCGTGATATACGCCTCTTTGACATATTGAAGCCCTGCAATTGAATAACCTGTAACTTTAACAGAAAGAGATTCAACTATTCGTTCCCTTCCCGGCTGGTTGGAGGCGCACGCGACCATAAGCAGAATAATACCCGATATCAGGCCGGTATGCCTCCATCTGTGGACTGAATTCTCCATGATCAGCAGATGTTGAAGATTCAGCAGCACTCATGGAAGAGTGGTTAATCCTTTATAGTCGATACGCTTAGCATAATCCTCAATAATGCCCTTCGAAACCCCTTTGCCTTCTACAGTAATGAGAAACGAATTTGCAGCCAGCACACTAATCTTTCCACGTTTCTCTTCAGGGTTGTACTCAATAACCGCCTTTTGTCCCTTTATCCTCTTCAGTCTGCCCTTTTCAGATACCCCAAGCAGGGGATTGAACATCATCTGTATTTGCAGCATCGGAAGGTCAGTGCTGATTGTAACAGTAACAGTACCGGAGCCTTTGTGATATTGGCGCGATGCGTAGATTCCAACCTTAACACCTGCCACTGCCGAACCAATAGCCCGTGAGGCAGCATCCTCTGCCGTCCAACCCGGCGGGGGAGGCGGCAGAAATGACTGTAACCGTTCAGCCCTTTTCTGCATAATTAATTGAGAGGCATACTCGAGATCTTCAGTAGCAGCCTTGTATTTGCCGCTACGGTATTCCTGCAGGGCATCTTTAATCGTGTCCGTGACCTCGTCAGCATAGGTCGGGCTGACAGAGGCTGCCACTATCATTAACGACAATATTACCCTTAAGACCATAGGTAAAGGACGGAACATTATTAGTACCTCGTAACCTTCAGGTTTGAGATCAGGAAGTACTGACCTTTCTCCATGTCGCCTCTCTGTATGATCACGAATCCATCCCTGTTCTTTGATGCAACAACGGGGTCGACCTCAGCAGTGACAATCCTCCTGCCATCAACAAACAACCTCCACCTGTCTCCCTTCTGCTGAATTGCAACCCGGTGCACAGTCTTTGTTGAGGTTGTACCAACCTTCTCATCGGGTTCCGGAAAGTATATCTCAAAAAGTGAATCTTTGTAATAACGAAGCCTCAGTCTCAGGGTCTCACCCTTTCCGGTTTTCCCAAATCTAAAATCGAGCGGCTCAACACCTTTCCCGCTGGAGTAGACGTCAAACTCAATGGCAAAATCCCCCTTGAGGTTCAATGCCTTTGAAATTCTTGACTCAGGAGTGACATTCACTATCCATCTCTTGCCTCCAAGCTCTACACACTCTACCTTTCCTGTGAGCGGGCTGAACCCTGCAGGTACCTCCTCACATGTGGAAAAGTCCTCTGAAAACAACAGGATATCCCCTGGTTTGAATGCAACAGCCGGTCGTTTCAGTTTTCCCGCTGGTCCTGCAGGCGATGGCCCTGCTTCAGGGCTTTTAGTGCCCTCAGGGGAGTACCTGTAATATTCCGATGGGATCTGGGAGGCGATGTAATTAACCGCCTTTTCGATCATTACCCTCACAGCCTTCTCCATCGGCGTATTCTTGTACACGCTTAACCCAGCACCCAGGATGCCTGCTCCTCCCCATCCAACACCGAGACCTCCGACGTTAAAGGAGGATGCCTTGCCGTCCACAGTGGTGGTGCTTATAATCCTTCTGGTCCTGACGTCAACCAATCTTAAGTCCATTGATATATAGGCATCCTTTTTACCAAACTTGATGCCACCCAACATTCCCGGCAGTAATCCTCCGCCTCCAACACCAAGCCCTCCTGCTTCAGGCTCAAAGGCCGTGATGGATCCGAGTATGATAATATCTGCTGATCTCCCATCCACCTGCTCGGGGTGCCTGTTCCTCTTTCACATAACCTGTCTGGGCAAGATCAATCTCTTCTTTTATCTCCTCAAGTTCTTCCCTTCCTCCAAGGACAATAAAGCGGTTTGTCCTGAAAAGTCCGCTTATAAGCATGTCTCTCAGACCATCACCGATTGTGCCCCCACATTTTGCAGCCTTGCACTTTATGCGGGCAACGGATATTCTTGCCTTTGGGCCACTGTAGGTTGCTGCTTGTTGGATGTTTGGGGCGGTTGGTTGTTCTTGAACCCCTGCCGTCATTGTTGCGCAGGAATATAGGAAGACCACAACGAAGAGATAAAGAATGCTCCTTTTAGACAGAAACATGGCTATCCCCCCTTCCTGTTTCTAATCTGTTGCAACTGCAGGCAATATGAGTTTATAAAAAAATTTTAGCGCATGATAACCTCTATGTCAAGTCCTTAATCTTCCTCAAGAACTACA
This sequence comes from Nitrospirota bacterium, assembly GCA_035873375.1. Taxonomy (NCBI): domain Bacteria; kingdom Pseudomonadati; phylum Nitrospirota; species Nitrospirota bacterium. Next base: position 24,438 of record JAYWMQ010000034.1, read on the forward strand.
GGGTTCCCTGTAAATTGTGGATTTTTTGTATCAGTGGCCAATACATCGATAAATTTTCAGGCTATAATTGATATATAAGTCAATTATAGCCTGAGTTATCTTTATAGTTGACATATCAAGCAATTCAATAATTGACAAATAGCTCAAATTAACCTATAATAAATATATAAATTGACAAAGGAGTCAAGGATATGGAAGATGTAATTTCAGCCCTGCTTGAGCAGATTGTTCAGGATGGTAGGAAGCAGGGCCTTGAACAGAAGGACATTGCCCGAAAGGCAGGGATATCACAGGAGACACTCTCCCGTGCCAAAAAGGCATCCGACATGCAGCTTTCCACCCTCATCCGGCTGGCCAATGCCGTGGGGCTGAAGGTAGCGCTGGTTCCTGCTGCACCTGTTTTAGAAAAAATCCTCTCAGGAGGGCTTTTCCGTGAAGACTGACCGTGAAGCAGTTATATGGACACGCATAGGGATGCGGCCGGTGAAGATGGGGCGCATCTATGTGACTGATTCCGAGTGCCGTTTTACATATAGCGAGGACTTTCTGAAGACCGGTCTGCCCGGAGTCGGGATCCTCTATCCTCCGGAAATCATTCAGCAGACAACCATCGTTCGTCCCCGAACCGAGTTTTTTGACCTGCTGCCCCCCATTCAGTCCCTGATACCGCCAAGAGGCGAAAAGAATTTTCAGAGGCAGCTCGTTCTTGCCTATCTGGCCAGAAAAGGCATTGTCCCCTCACGGGGTTTTGATGCGGACTGGGAGATACTGATGATGGCCGGGCACGGGGGAATTGGCCATCTGGATGTATTTAGAGATGATGACAAGGCACTTGAATGGTACGGGGTTCCTGCCAAACATACTCTTTTTGAGATTTCCGACAGGTTCGGGTTTTCCCTGAAAGAGTTTTTGACCTGGTTTGATGACGATGCCGCCGGGTTTGTTCAGATCATAGGGGCCACCCCTACAGTAGGCGGCGCTATACCAAAACTTTTAATGACGATTCCCGAGACCGGATGGACCGGACAGGTAGGGCTTCCAAGTAAAATCGGTGCTCACGGTATAACGGATGTAATCCTGAAATTTGAGCAGACAAGGAGCTATCCGGGCATTATCGAGCTTGAAGCCCTGGCCCTGGACATACACGAAGAGGCAGGTTTTGAAGTGCCGCGGAGGTGGAAGACCGTGATTAACGGTATTCCTACATTCGTTATCGAGAGGTTTGACCGTGACAGGAACTGCAATCCCCTGTTAACCGAGACACTGTATTCAATTTTCGCTTCAGGCGATCAGAGTATCACAAATCCTTACAGTACCACCTATGATGCAATCGGACGTGCCATTGACCGCTCGCCGATTGACCTGGTTACAGACAGGAAGTCCACAAAACAGTATCTTCTTAAACGGCTTTTGTTTGCACTGGCAACAGGTAACGGTGACATGCACCTGGAAAACCTTTCAATTATAAACAGGGGAAATACGCTTGCCTTCTCACCTGTTTACGACCCGACTCCCATGCGGGCCTACAGCATACACAACATGTTGACACCGATGCCGTTCGGACAATACGGAGAAGTCTCCCTGGACGAGGCCCTTGTACGGTTTGCGAGGAACCTTGGTTTCAGAAAGAATTATCTGCTGGATCTGATAGATGAGGTGCTTGCTGTTACAGGGGATTATGCGGACCGTATCCGGGCATTAAAAAGTCTGCCGGATAGGAACAGGGAAAACCTGGTTTCCATTGTGGAGGCGGTCAAGTCGCAACTCAGGTCCTGTTCAAAAATGACGTAACCTTTTTACTGCCTGCTCAATTGTGTGCCGGAATAGAGATGGAGAGTTGGAGTGATGGCAGGCTTTCTGTCGGTGATTCATTGACAAAGTTGGTGAGATTCTGGTACAAACAGTAAAGATGGCTGGTCAGAAATCAGGGATGCATCTGCAGGAAATAAACAAGGGAGAGCATAATGGGGCTTGCAATTAAAAAAGATAAAAGATACACATATCAGGATTATCTGACCTGGCCGGATGACGAGAGGTGGGAGATCATAGATGGTGCAGCTTACAGTATGAGCCCTGCACCGAAAGTGAAGCATCAGAGAATTTCGGGGAATCTTTTTAATAATTTGAAAAACATTATTGATGCCAGATGTCCGGTGTTCTCTGCTCCTACCGATGTAGTGTTTGATGATTTCAATATCGTCCAGCCCGATATTTTTGTAGTCTGCGACAGGGACAGGATTACCGAGGACAACATCCGGGGCGCCCCTGATTTAATCGTTGAGGTGGTCTCACCTGCCACTGAACTGAAGGACAGGCGCGAGAAAAAGGTGCTTTATGAACAGTCCGGCGTAAAGGAATATGTTATCGTCTTTCCTGACAGGGAATACGTGGAGAGATACTGCCTGAAGGACAACCAGTACAGTGCTCCTGACATATTCAACTGGGATGAGGTTTTAAAGCTCTGTGCCTTTGAGATAGAGATAAATCTGTGGGATATATTTGAGAAGGAGAGGGAAGAGGCCGGTAAGGAAGAATGAAGAGTTCAGTCCGGCTTTGTGAATCCTTCCGGGTAACAGGGAATGTGATGGTAAAAAGAGGTTTATCATGAGCAGGAATGTGATACAGTTTCCGGAGAGGGCAGACAGGAACATCGATATGGTTCTTGAGGAGTTTCTTGCAGAGCAGAGTAAGCGGCTGAAACCAAGGACGCTCCTGAGATATGAAGACATTGTTGATTTACTGAAAGACCATCTGAACGGTTATGGACATACAGGACTTTCAAAGGCTGAAGCAATCTTTTTTGACAGGTGCTGCAACTCTGAGGGCTCAGAACAGCGGGAGTTCTGCCAGGTATTCGGTCCTGAGAAGATTATCGAAAACATGGGAGACTTTCTCGGGTATTTTATGGTCAGAAAGGTCATGGCTGGAGCTGATTTCAAGCGTTCTTCAGGCACGGTCATGAAGAAGCTTTCAAAATGGCTGACTGAAAAAGGGTATATTTCAGAGGAGTCAGCCAGGGACGGAGTGGATGAAGGGATCGCTGCAGCAAGGGACCTGCCCCGGGCAGAGCAGGCTGCAGAGATACTTTACAGGGCATCTGCAGGCATTGGCATTGACCCTGCAGGTCGTGATTTTGAAGATTTTATGGAGTTTGACCAGTATACCATTGCAGGAATAGAGCCCGGAAAACTCTGGGTCAGGATATACGAAGGGGGTGAAAGGGACACCCTTGGGCCTGTGGCTGTTCCTGAAAGTGCAACTTTTCTGCTTGCAAAGGGCTGGGATATCAGTTGCGCCCTTGGCAAGGTAAATGGAAAGTGGCGGATAATCGACATGGGAAATGTTTATCCGCTGTAGCCTTCACTCAGGATTTGGCCGGACAGGGAATCCATCAGCCTCTCACATCAAAGACACTCGTCCTGAATCTTTATGGATAAAGTCTGTATATCTGTAAAGTGGATAAGGATCTCAGGGAGATAATACTTCAAGGGGGCAGGGTGCTTTATTCATAGAAGAAGTGAAGTGCTCACTTGAGAAATCAAAAAAAGCCTTCAAAAGACTTGATGAGGCGGGTAGGGAAGCAGTTGAGGTAGTAAGCAGGAACATGAAACTGTTTGAGGATTACCTCTCCGGTTAAAGATACATGCAGGGTTAAGATGATAATTTAGTGAAAAAATGTTATAATTATACTATAAAATGAAAATATAAAGATGTGATTTACGTGTACAATCCATACAGGAGGTCGTAAAATGAAACCGGAATCAAGAAAGCTTTTTCTGGAAACAAGGGCACGTATTATTGAACGTGCGAGGGAAGAAAGCAGATCAAAGTCAAAAAGCTTAAAAGATTTGCTGTTTGGTTCTAAGATAGGTAACATGAAATATTATAATATCAGGAAAAGCGGAGACAACAAAATTACGACTGAAGACCCCTCGAAGGGGGATTGAGACGGGAGACATGGTTTCATCAGAAACCATGTCTCCCGTCTCGTCATAGAGCTATAGCCCCTTTTCTGTCAAACAAGTATTTATCTTCCCATCAATAGTTCCCCCGGAACCTCTCTGCGAGTCAAGAGACAGGTCTGAACGATTTGTTAAACCTGTAAATAAATTAGAATTTTAACTTGGTTAAGCGTTTGTAGTACAAACAGAAATCGTGCATTTTAAGGGAGAGATTGTGTAAAATTCATAAGGCAGCGTCCGTTCAGGGAGTCAGGAGGCTTTTATGACTTTTACAGAGACGATTTCGTTGAGTACAGCAGGTTTTACCGATATAATCGATATTACCGATAGGGTCATTGCTGTTCTGGGACGTTCAGGTATGGAGAACGGGCTGGTAACGGTCTTTTGTCCCGGCTCGACCGGGGCTGTTACAACTATAGAATACGAATCCGGTGTGCTCATGGACCTGCGGGATGCCATC
>JAYWMQ010000035.1 GCA_035873375.1 Nitrospirota bacterium
GCTGTCACCGTAGTCGCCGCTGTCACCGTAGTCGCCGCTGTCACCGTAGTCGCCGCTGTCACCATAATCGCCGCTGTCACCGTAATCGCCGCTATCACCATAATCGCCGCTGTCACCGTAGTCGCCGCTGTCACCGTAGTCGCCGCTGTCACCGTAGTCGCCGCTGTCACCATAATCGCCGCTGTCACCATAGTCGCCGGATGCTGCCACTGCCTTTTTTACCGTGATACCATTTGGAGACAGACCATACCCAAGAATCAATAGCAGTATCACACCAAAGGTCATTATCATAACTGCCTTGTTAGCTCTCATTACGTCCCTCCCTTTGTCTTTAAAAACAGTCACGTACTGGTAAACACTTACGCATGAAACTTTTAAAGACCCTAATTATGGTTTATTCCTGCAGCAAGTTGTAGATGCACTTCTATAACGTATAAACATTGTAGAACTTGCAACCTGTCAACATGCTGCAGGAATATACTCGCTGTAAACTTTCTATTCCCGCCAATTCATCCAGACCTTCAAATACAGGAAGCGAACTTAACCCGGTCTGAACTACTCAGGGTGATCCACATAACCCTCGGCTTTTAGAATTAGTAACCGGCTGCACTGCCGCCGTAACCGCCGGAACCGCCGCCGTAGCCACCGGAACCGCCGCCGTAGCCACCTGCCTCGCCACCGTAGCCACCTGCTTCTTCACCACCGTAGCCACCTGCTCCAACCTCTTCAACAAAACCTGCCACCTTCTGATAGCCAGTGTAAGACGACACACTATAGCCTACCAAAAACCCGATAAACAGCGCTACAACTACCAAGACAAACCAGAGACCGCTTTTCATATCCTCTAATCCTCCTTTGGGGAATTTTTACCTGCATTTATTTCTTTCTGATCTTCCAGACGAACTTGCCGGAAACCTGACTCTTTTCTATAATCTCATTCCCGTTGGACTCACACATTGATAAAATCGACTCTGATGAGGAAGGGTTGTCGAAAAATACCTCCAGAGTGTCTCCGGGCTTCATCTTCTCAAGGGCCTTCTTTGCGTAGATCTGAGGATGGGGACAGACATACCCCAGCACATCCAGCATATACTCACCCTCACCTTTTTTCTCAAACTTCATTGCCATGACTAATACCTCCTTATATTTTGGTTTTGATTTTTATAAGTCAAAGGCTGCCATCTCCTTTGCCATCTTTCTCTCTGTCCACCAGTTAAAGAACTTAACACCAAAAAATGCACCACCGATCATCCCAAACCCAAAAAGCCATCCAGAGGGATCACCGTTAGCAACCCTTGCAAAAAATGCCCCGATATTACAACCAAGGGCAAGCCTGGAGCCTATACCCATTCCAAAACCACCTATAATCGCCCAGATTGCAAGTTCCCTGGTGGGTTTTTTAAACTTGAATTCATTGTGCAGAAGTGCCATGGTTGCAGCACCGCCGATAAGAGCGATCGACATCCAGTCCGCCGGGTTAAACAGGGGGTTTGGAATACCGTTGGTGAATCCGAAGTATATATTGTCCATATTGTTCCAACCCAACTTGTGCAATATCCAACCAACCCACTGTGCCTCCTGCGTGGTAACATACCAGTACCCCGGGTCAAAAACGGTTCCTCTAACAGACAAACCATAGTCCTGCCCAATCGCCTTGAGTATCTGCCCTGCATTACCGACACCGAACTTAAGACGTAACCCCTCGATAACAAACATGTGCAGACCACTTGCAACACCAAGGAACAGGCCTGCAATAGCCGTCCTCTTCGAGGCACGGATCATCTGCCAGTATCCGGCAAGCTCGTCACCAAAAGTTACATTGCCGCCCCTCTCTTCCCTTAATCTTCTCACATAAGTCTTTCTTACCCAGAAGATGTACACGACAACAAGCAGCAACGCCCCCGGGATAACAGAACCAAGAAGAAAATTGCCGATAAACGCCCCTGAAAAAGACTGGTTATCCAGTCCCAGCCACTTTGCAACTGTATATACAGGATGATTCCATACATATCCTGCAAGATACTGGTCCAGCCAGCCATCCGTAACATTAATGGATGCCGGCAAACCTTTTGCCATGGCTGATTTGGTCCAGGCCTCCGGAACGAGTTTGTTCAGCCAGCCGCCGACATCGGCGAATACGGCCTGGGTTATACTTATGGAGAGAATAACCATTGCGGCAACACCATTACCCTCACCTGTCTTGTAGAGTGAACCCGAGGCACAACCGCCTGCAAAAACCATTCCCCAGCCAAAGAAGAGCCCCCCAATAAACGCATGAATTCCAAATGGCGCGGGATGAAACGTACTTGCGCCCGTTACTGTTACCAGGGAAGCGGTAAAACCGAAGAGTATTGTGGCTATCATAATACCCACAACCATCCTCGGAACACCAACTGCAAAGAGGTCCCTGAAGGCCGATGCAAAACAAAACCTACCGTACTGCAATATCAGTCCATAGATAAAACCGAACCACAGATAAGCCATGAGATAGATATACAATTCACTCTCAAAATAGGCAAACAGACTGACTACTACGAAGAACCCAACTACCACAAAAGCCCATCGTTGACTCTTTTTTTCTTCTTTCTCCACCTCATCTCCTCCTTCATATATAGTTGATTAAAATAAGTGAACAATTATCCGGGGGATTTTTATAGCTTAAATCCAGAAAACTTACGCATACACCTTATGGCTGTCTGAGAGATAATAGAATAATAAGTCTTTTCACCTCCCTGAAATTATCTTTTGCTCTCCAACACACGGTTCAGAAACAGAAAATAAATTATCTCCCTTATCTGAACAGGAAATAAAATTTAATTAATATATCATGGAAGTCGGGTAGTTGTCAATTATATGCCGGATTACCCGATACCCAGCCTACAGGACTATGACCTTATCTGAATCGTGGTCCATGGCTGCGTTATTATACTGGCTTCCGCGAATTATCTCCTCTGCTATCCCTTCGGTCTTGACACTTATCTTCTGTGCGCTATGATCACAGAAACTCATGGTAACACCCTGCAGTTTGCATAATTCGGTATATGAGGGGTTTTCAAGCAGTTTTGTTCCATCATCCATGGCAAACAGAATAACCTCATGGCCCTTGGATACCGCAGCCTCTGTAATTCCGGCAATGTCATCAAGATGTTTATCTGTATTAACCAATATTCCGAGTTTCATCTTTAAATTCCTCCTTTCACAGACAAGAATATTTTTTCGTAAATACTGCAATGCTGCTTTTCAGCGCACTCATCACCATGCAATGACCTTGTCACAAGATGCTATAAGGTCGATAATCTGAGCATGGTTTTTGTTCTCTCTCAGGTCTACAACCGTAACTTCCTGAGTTTTCTTATGTTCCTCCATAAGCTTTTTTACTGTCTCGTCAGGTTCCTGTTTTAAAATATATAAAATCTTCATTGGATTCACCTCTCCTTATAATTTTATTCAGGTACAGGGGCTCAGGTTTTGGGTCCTGTCACCTGCAACCTGTCTTTTAATAGGGTAGTATGTGGTCATACTCAAGTAACTTCTGTGCTATCTCCTCGGTAGAGAGATACTCCAAATCCTCATTTTCCTTGCAATTGGTGTAAACATTCATCTCCATATCTTTCATTGTCTCAAGATTCAGATCATTATCTTCCGTCTCTTCCACCTTTCTGTCCAGCACGTATACATCAATAATATCATCCATAAGAGTTATACCCACAGCCATTCTCAAGGCCTCCCCCTGTCTGTCCCTGACAAGTACGGCAATCTTCTTAGCCATTCCCAAACCTCCTTTCATGCAAGTTTTTTATTCTTCAACTACCCTCTCGTCTTTATCTTGCCAAAAAGTATATAGAGATTCATAAGAAAAGTCAATCTTTTCTCAAGCAGAACTGCATCCGGTCTTCTGTGATTGCCTCTACAACCTGCCCGGGTGTAATCTCTCTCATACACCTCATGGTCTCACACGTTTTTCTAAAACAGGGGGAACAATCAATATCTGCCCTGAAGACCCTGTGTCCATCGCCGTATGGACCGGTCAGGACCTCGCTTGTCGGGCCGAACACTGCATAAACAGGCACTGACTGGGCTGCACCCATATGCATTGGGCCGGAATCATTGGACAGCATAAAAGATGCACCCTTTATGATGGAGAAGAGTTTTTTAAGGTCGGTCTTTCCAGCCATATTGATTGAACGACCTTCTGTATTTAAGGCTATTGTCCCCGCAATATCAACATCCTCCCTGCTACCAATTATAACGGCAGTAGCCGGCAGCGCCTTTATTACATCAATAAAATACCCAACAGGCCACCTCTTGGCGGGCCATCTTGCACCGGGGACTACTACGTAATAGGGGCCTTCCGAGTGAAACGTATCCTGAATCGGGGGCAGTGGAAAATCAACTCCGTCGGTATCTATTCCGATTAGAGAAGCAAGTTTAAGGTATCTCTCAACAGCATGGATGCCGGTTCCCCCTTTGACCTTAAGGTTATAGAAGAATGGACTCAATTCCCTTGCATCACTGAAGCCCACCCTCAGGCCGGCACCTGACAGCGCTGTGATAATACCACTTCTCAGCAAGCCCTGAAGGTCGATAACAAGGTCATAACCCTCAAGCCTGAGTCCCCTGAAAAGGGCGCCAAGCTCAGAGACCGTTGATATTAGCCTTGAAGGTCTTTTCCAGTTCTCCTTATGTATTACCCACAGACGCTTAATCATCGGGTGTCCCTGAAGTGCCCCTTCAAACCCCTTGGCTACAACCCAGTGCACCTCAGAGTCCGGCAAGGCGGTTTTAATGGCATTAAGTAAAGGCAGGGCGTGGATAATGTCACCGAGAGAGCTCGGCTTCACTATCAGTATCTTTCTGAACCTATGTGAATTTGATGGCATCAGGGGCTTCTCTGCCTCATCTCTCATGGGAATTTGTCCTGGGGACATCAGTATGCAGCCTGATCTCGGTCGACCATTTCTTTACAAGGCCCTTAAATGCCTCCTTATCACACATGTCCTTAACCCTTGAATAAATCTCGGCACAGAGTGAAAGATACCGTTCTTTTTTTGAAGATCCTTTAAGCAAAGGTATCTTCTCACTGATGGCAAGCACCTCGTGCTCCGGCAGATCCACTTTCAAATCCCTGCTCAGGGACGGCAGCATATAACTTATGAAAAGAGATTCAAGGTCATCCTCATCAGCAGGTGATATTTCCTCTGCAGACGCCCCTTCAGTGACAAGAAATGCCTTTATTTTTTCATCATAAAGGCCCTTCAGAAGATTTTCGATCATTTGCCTGTGAATATCCTTCCTCAACTGATTAACCAGATTCTGAAAAGGGTCAGACTTTATTATATCCTGGTATGCCAAGCGTTCCTCGGAGAGTATCAACCCCCTGTAAAAAAGGGTACATACCAGAACAGGTCTCTCTTTCCCTCTCTCCTCTGTCTGCACATGGAATACTCTTCCCCTGTATTTTATATTTTCATTAATACCTTGCCCCACAATAGATGTATTCTATCAAAAAACATGAAGGTTAATAAATCACCATATAAATATATACTACGCAAACAGCACCAATCCGTTATCTTTCCGGAAAGAAACGTTTCATTTCAACGTGTTATACAAATATGCTAAACCTTTAAATAGAAACGATCCAAAAAGGGGTTGAAATATAAAAATAAATTGTCTATAATGTCA
>JAYWMQ010000036.1 GCA_035873375.1 Nitrospirota bacterium
CGTATATGCCCCTTCCAGTATTCCTCTTTCTCTCCCTCTCTTGACCCTTTCTTTGCCACGACTCGCCTCCTTATTTTTGATTGGCTTATCATGGCATCTCTTACCTCTTCCTGGGAAGATGGGCTTTATTTGACGCTTACACTATTTCGATGAGATCAGGTTTCGATTTTTATTTATTTTACTTCATAAGAGATTAAATCTGTGAAATGTGCAGACCCGCCCCCTCAGTCATAACCAGGCTCATAAGTCAACGTAGTCAGTAGGATGTTCCATAAAGTCTTTCCCTGAATTTAAATATCTGCTTTACAAATATGCCGTATAATATTATAATAACAATACGTATATTAATTGTAGCTGGAGATGATTATGAAAACTAAACTAACATTACGCCTCGATGAAGAATTAATTAAAAAAGCAAAAGAATATTCTGCTAATAGTGGAAAACCAATATCAAAAATAGTTGCTGACTTATTTGCAGTAATAGAAAATGAAAAAATTAAAAAAGAATATAAAATAACACCGGCTGTGAAGTCCTTAAAAGGGATATTACGAAGAAAGAAAATAGATGAAACTGATTATAAAAAACACTTAGAAGAGAAATACTTATGAAAGTCCTTTTCGATACGAATGTTATTCTTGATGTCTTGACAGACAGGGAACCGTTTGCGGAGGCAGCAACATATTTGATGACCAGGGTAGAACAATCAGAAATAATAGGCTACTTAGGGGCGACTACGATAACAACAATATATTATCTTTTACAAAAAAGTCTTGGAAACAAAAAAGCTGCGGAAAAAATTGGGATATTGCTCTCTATTTTTGAGATAATTCCCGTAAACAGGATAATTTTAGAAGGTGCTTTAAAATCAGATTTTTTGGATTTTGAAGATTCAGTGTTGCATGAAGGAGGATGTCATGTAGGAGTAGAGTATGTAATTACAAGGGATACAAAAGGTTTTAGGGGAGCAAATGTACCAGTATTTAATCCTGTAGAATTTATAAACATGTTAGAAACTGTTGATAAGTGACGGAACTTCCGGGACATCCTATTGACTACGTTGACTTGTCACGGACACAATGCAACACGAGACTGGAATATTGAGGTACAATCCCGGCAAACCGGGATCACCTGAGAAAACTGTTATGATGACGTCTTTAAATGGCGAAATGAGGCATTAAGGCAAAGGCCCTGGAGTCTGGGAGGGAATAGCCGAAGAAGTTATAGAGCCCTCCAGATTATTTTACAATTCCCACAGGCATGGTCAACATTATCAAAAAAACACAAGACGGTGTATAAAGTAGTTTACAGCCTTCCGGCTTTTATTATTGCCCATATGAACCGTAATCCGAGAATGCCCGCAAGTGAATAACCGACTATTCCTAATGCCGAAAAACCCCATATGCTCGGTCCTATGTGATGCTGGGCGATAGAAGACGAACCTATAACAATAGACGCTACTACAATAGCAAAAGCCAGACGGTTGCTTGACCTGTCTATATGATTCACCAGGTCTTCGAGCTTCTCATGTTTAAGTCTCAATTCTCCCTTGCTCTCCCTGGCGTTGTGGAGTATGACTTCAAATGCCTTCGGAGCCTCCCTGAATACCCTTTGCAGGTCCAGCAGGAACTTCATCCCTTCCTTTGCAAGCTTTGAGGGGGACAGTTTTTTATTATAGTGACTGCATACGGCTGCATACTTTCCACAAGGTTAAAATCAGGGTTCAATTCCCTGACTATAGGTTCGACCGTCATAAACGCCTTCCCGAGCAAGAGAAGGTCCGAGGGAACACTGATGCCGTGGGCCCTTCCTATTTTTATGGACTTCTCCATGATGGAAGCAAGAGAAAACTCTTTTAAAGGGATGTTATAATATTCTTCAATGAAATCCCCCATATTTTTCTTAAATGCCTGGCGGTTAAATTCTTCTCCGACAATTCCTATTCTCAGATATACATCCGCAACACCATCAATGTCCCTGTCAAGAAAGGCAAGGAACCAGTCTGCCAGATTTTCTCTCATCTCAGGACTCAGATGCCCCATCATGCCAAAGTCATGGAAACACAGCTTTCCGTCTTCGAAGACAAAAATATTGCCGGGATGGGGGTCGGCATGGAAAAACCCGTCTTTAAAGACCTGTTTCAGGTAAGAATCCAGGAGTCTTCCTGCGACTTCCTTCTTAAATGAGGAATCTTCATCGTCTAATTGACTAATTTTTTTACCATGACTCATTTCCATGGTAAGCACCCTCTTGCTTGAAAGCGCTCTTACTACTGCGGGAATGAAGACATCTTTACTATCGGAAAAATTCTCCCTGAACCTCTCCATATGTCTCATCTCTGTTTCAAAATTAAGCTCTTTAAGAATGGTTTTTGTGAGCTCCGCTACCTGGCCGGGAGGATCATAGAGTCTGCTTTCAGGGATATATTTAACCAGGAGTTTTGCAATATATCTTAACAGGTCAAGGTCCAGCCTGATCTGCTCCTCAATCCCCGGTCTCTGAAGCTTTACAACCACATCTTTACCGTCAGACAACCCGGCCATGTGAACCTGGGCAATTGAGGCTGCTGCCAATGGTTCCTCTTCAAAAAAAGTAAACAGTTCTTCCACGGGCTTGCCCAGTTCTTTCTGAATCTGACCCTTCACTGTCTCTATGGGGATGGGTGCAACCTTGTCCTGGAGCTTTTCCAATTCGCTGATAAACTCCTCAGGCAGGATATCTCTCCTCAGGCTAAGTACCTGTCCTAATTTCATAAATGTGGTACCGAGCTCCTCTATCATCTCCCTGAAACGCACGGAAGGAGACTTCTCAGGCCTTAAAACCTTCCATCTCCTGAGAATACGTTCCATCAACGGGAGCCTTGACCCCAGGTGAAGCCTGTTAACAACAGAGTCAAAGCCGTACCTTGCCATTGCCCCGATGATTACCCTGAGTCGCCTTATCTCTTTTTTTCTTAATCCAAACATCTTTCTCTTTGCTCACCTGCCATATTCATGCAACATTAAGGTTTATACAAGATGGGCAGGGCATTTACACTACAACTTTGAGACATCCTACCATGCAAAACTATTGCCGGGTAAGAAAATAACGTCGATAAACCTGAATGATTATAGCATACTATAATAGTCAGGATTTGACATATCAGGAGCCCCGCACGCGTCCAATAGCACGAAGCAGAGAAGCTTAATAAAGATGAGATACTAAATTGCAGTAAGGCTTTTCCCCTCAGTTCTCCCGGATACGAGGAACATTCCCGCATTAGAACAGAGCTGGCAAGGATAAAAAAGTATCCAAAAGGAATTAACAGAGTGGTAAAGACCTGGAAAATCTTTAATTATTGAAAAAAACAGTTAAACGGATGCCTGCAAACAGGAACTTTGAGGTCATGAGGAGTTTCTTTTCCTTTAGAACTTAGGTGACTTTTTTTGCTGCACACTTCCTTGCAGATTTTTATGAGACAATTCGCAAGCTTGACTTTTCAGTCCGAAAATAATACCATAAAAAGACTGGAGGTGGAGTTATGAACATAACAAAAGACATTAAATCTGTTACTTATTTAAAGTCGAAAGCAGCTGATATTCTTAAACAGATTAACGAAACTCACCGTCCCATAATTATTACGCAAAACGGTGAACCCAAGGCTGTTCTTCAAGACCCTCAAAGTTATGAAAACATGAGAAACGCCATAGGTATCCTTAAACTTATTTCGCAAGGAGAAGAGGATATTAAAGAAGGAAAAGTCAAAAGCCAGGACAAGGTCTTTGAAAAAATAGAAAAGATGTTGCGCTAAATGAAGCGAAAGTGTGAAGTTGTATGGTCAGAAACTGCCGAAAATGATTTAATTGATATTATTGAATACATTTCCCGGGACAGCCAGTTCAACGCATCAAAAATATTCAGGAAAATCAAAAATAAAGCAAACGGTCTTAACCTGTCGCCCCAACGGGGCCGAATAGTCCCAGAGTTACAAGAGCAAGGGATTACTCAGTATCGCGAGTTGATCATATCTCATTGGAGGCTGATGTACAGGGTAGCTGAAAAAAACATCTATATAGTTTCACTTCTCGATGCCCGTCAAAACGTCGAAGATATACTTCTGAAAAGATTAACAAAATAAGGGAAAAAACAGTACAGCTCGCCGCAACTTGATCCGGGAGCCGACTTTCAATATATAAATAAAAAGGATGGGGTCAGACCGACCCCATCCTTTTTATTTACAGGCAGCAAAGATCCGGCTGTATTTTATTTCTCCGCCTTGATAATCCTTCCGTTTAATTTCTGTACAGGCCGTATGTCCTTTTTGAAGAGAGAAGTAAACGTTGAGACCTGCGATCCTGCTACCTCAACAGGGGTTTTCAATATATACCAGCTTACGGTTTCACTGCAGGGAGGTGTGGTGAGGGAGCCGGGATAAGTATAGTAGGATTTGTCGGCAGGCAGGAGGTCTTTTACGTTGATCTTTACACTGCTTACCGTCTTCTCATGACCTTCCTCAGAGGGCAGATTGCTCCAGAGTGTCCGGATAAAATCGTTTTGTCCGTCTTTTTTCATAAAGACGGCAACTACTGCAAGCTGACCGTCATTGCTCTTATGAACCAGGTGGGCAACCATGTCGTAGTGCTTTCCGTTAACAGTGTGCTCGCTTGGACTGTGGAAATGAAACTGCAGCAGCTCATACTTCTTGCCGTCTACTGTTATTGAACTGCCCTTGGCATAATTAACCTGAATGGTGTGACCATTATTGATGATCTTCAGGGGGGATGCCTTGTAATCAAATGAAATGTCCTTCAGGTCGGCCTTGACCGCTCCGGTTATATCTACCGGGGATTGTCTCTTTCCTTCCTTGCATGCCGCAAATTCCGGACTCAGGTCTCCCCAGTGCTCAGGGCCGGTTTGTCCCTCGTAAGTCCAGTGGACGGGGCCTGTTACGTGACCTGCAAATGAGTCCGTAGCCGTGGTGAATAAGAAGAGGGAGATTGCTGCAGCCAGTACAGTGAAAAAGCGTTTACTTAAATTCATACAAACCTCCTAATTATTTATTGATTGTAATTATATATTAAATTGTAGCTGCAATTGTCAAGCATTTTCTCGTTTGTGTTTTTGGATGAAGGGCGACAAAAATGTAGAAAGGCACATAAATGTGATATCAGGGAAACGAGTTGTTTATTGATTTTTGTTGTGATATCAAGGTGTTATGAGAACTGGCATTGCATTTGCTTTATTAAGGTAGAAGTTATAAAAAATAAACAGTTCCAAAAGCCATGCAGGCTGCTGGGGAAAGAGTGAGGTAAATTTGATGACAGTTTTAAAGACATGCAATGACCGGGATATCATGAAAGAACACCCGTGTTTCTCAAAAGAGGCACATCACAGGTTTGGCAGGATTCACCTCCCTGTGGCCCCTGCATGCAATATACAGTGCAGATATTGTATAAGGAAATACGATTGTGCAAATGAATCAAGGCCGGGGGTTTCAAGCCGGGTTTTTAATGCCCCGGAGGCGCTGGAAAGGGTGAGGTTGCTGATAGAGAGGGGAGAGCGCATAAGTGTTATCGGGATAGCAGGGCCAGGAGACCCGCTGGCAAATGATGTCACATTTGAGGTTTTGACAGCAATTAACAGGGAGTATCCGGATCTGATCCTCTGCGTATCCACCAATGGTCTTGCCCTCTCTGACAGGCTTGAAGACCTTGTAAGTGCCGGGGTGAGGAGCCTGACAGTAACAATCAATGCCGTAATACCCGAGACCGCAGAGAAGGTATATTCACGGGTATCATACAAGGGAAAGCATTATACAGGCAGGGCAGCGGCAGATATTCTTCTGTGCAATCAATGGAGGGGGCTCAGAGAGGCCATTGAGGCAGGGCTTATTGTGAAGGTCAACACCGTTCTGATCCCTGGTGTTAATGATAAGGAGATTCCCTTTATATCATGGCTTGCCGGCAGAACAGGGGCTGAGCTTCTGAATATAATCCCCCTTATTCCGCAGGCTGAATTTGAAGGCCTTCAGCGGCCCTCACGTGAGGTGATAAACAGGCTGCGTGATGAGTGCAGGCAGCATATACCCCAGATGACACACTGCAGGCAATGCAGGGCAGATGCCTTCGGCACCATCGGTGAAGATAAGGACATGGAGCTTGAGGTGATAAATGCAATGATTGGCGAGGACTACTGTGAGATGGTTTCGTAGTCTTGAATTCAGGCGGGGTTTTTCTTTTTCCATACTGCTGGTTTTTTTATCATTCCTTGTCATCGGAGGTCGTAATGCAGAGGCAGCGGGGTCCCTGACCATATCTGCTGCCATGAGTCTGAAAAATGCTTTTGTAGATATAGGCCGGGTGTTTGAGTCGAAACACAGGGGGGTGAAGGTCTATTTTAATTTTGCAGGCTCCGGTACCCTGAGCAGGCAGATAGAGTCCGGTGCCCCTGTTGATGTATTTGCCTCTGCCTCAGTGCGGTATATGGATGAAGTGGAGGGAAAGGGTTTTATAATAAAGTCCTCAAGGCGCAATTTTGCGGGTAACAGCATTGTCCTGATTGTGCACGCAAGCTCCAGGGTTCAGATCAGCTCCCTCCGCGGTCTTTTGAATGAGGGGATAAGGAGAATCGCCATAGGCAATCCGCGGACAGTCCCTGCAGGGGAATACTCTGAAGAGGTATTAAAGCACCTTGAACTCCGGAGTAAGCTCAGGGATAAACTGATCTTTGCCGGAAATGTAAGACAGGTGCTGGACTATGTGGCCCGCGGAGAGGTGGATGCAGGTATGGTGTATGCCTCCGATGCCGGGGCAAGGCCTGATGAAGTGAAAATTGCCGCCGAAGTGCCGGCTGAGAGCCACAGGCCTGTGCTCTATACTGCAGCAGTAGTCAGGGGCACGGGAAATAAAGCACTGGCAGGGAAATTTATCGAGATGGTCACTTCAGGGAAAGGCCAAAAAATACTGAGTGATTACGGATTCATACCGTTGGGAAAGGAGGGCTCTTGAGCGCCATAAATGATGCAACCCTGTTCTCATTGAGACTTTCACTTCAGGTGGCCACTGTGGCCACTGTGCTGGTGATGCTTGTGGGGATATCCGTTGCCTATATACTTGCGAGAAAGGATTTCAGGGGCAGGGTATTGCTGGACATCCTTATCACCCTCCCACTGGTATTGCCGCCCACGGTTACGGGTTATTATCTCGTCATCCTCTTCGGAAGAAACGGCTTAATCGGGAGGTTTTTTTATGACCTGACGGGGTGGAGCATCATGTTTACATGGTATGCTGCGGTACTTGCCTCCTTTGTAGTGGCCCTGCCCCTGATGATAAAGACCGCACGGGCAGCAATAGAGTCTGTTGATAAAAACCTTATAAACGCCTCATACTCCCTGGGCCATTCGGAGCTTGAGACAGTTTTTAAGGTCATCCTGCCGCTCTCCCGGAAGGGCATAATTGCCGGGGTTGTCCTCTCTTTTGCAAGGGCGCTTGGTGAGTTTGGCGCCACGTTGATGATAGCAGGCAATATTCCCGGCAGGACGGATACCATGCCCCTTGCCATATATACACTGGCAAACAGCGGCGAATGGTCAACGGCAAACTTTATGGTGCTCTTCCTTACGCTGATCTCCGGGTTCTTCCTTTATATAACAACCAGGGTTGGCATGAGGGCTGTCTGATGGGGTTATCGGTCAATCTGTTAAAGAAGGTGAGGGGGTTTACCCTTGATGTGCAGTGGGAGGTTGAAGACGGCATGGCCGTGCTTTTTGGTTTTTCAGGTGCGGGAAAATCCATGACCCTGCAACTGATTGCAGGTCTTATGAAGCCTGACTCCGGGTCAATACACCTGAACGGCAATGCACTCTTTGACAGTGCCGTGAAGATAGACCTTCCCCCCCAGAGGCGGCCTTTTGGCTATGTATTCCAGGACCTTGCACTCTTCCCTCACATGACGGTGAAGGATAACATCCTTTACGGTGCAAGGGGGCTTTGCAGGGATGAGAAGAAGGTAAGGGTTAAAGAAATGGTCGGGCTTTTCCGTCTTGAGGGACTCGAAAGGAGTTTTCCGTCCGAGATATCGGGCGGCCAGAAGCAGAGAGTCGCCCTTGCAAGGGCCCTTATGGGAAAACCGGGAGCCCTGCTCCTTGATGAACCATTTTCCGCCCTTGACAACCCAATACGTCTTGAGATGAGAAGGCTCCTGAAGGATATAAGAAGGGAGTTCAAAATCCCTGTTATACTTGTCACTCATGATATTATAGAGGCATATACCATGGCTGACAGGATAATCGTCTACTCCGGCGGCACTGTAAGGCAGGCGGGACCGCCCCGTGAGGTCTTTGGCAACCCGGCTTGCCCTGATGTGGAGATGCTCGTCAATATGGCCGGGACTGCAAGTCTTCCGCTCTGTGCAGATATGCATATGAACTGAAAGCCTTTATTCAGGTAGTATTAAGGCATGGAAAAATTACTGACTGATACAGAGATTGAGAGGTACCGCAGGCAGTTGATGCTTCAGGGGTTTACCCTGCAGCATCAGCAGAGACTGAAGGCATCGACTGCACTGATAGCAGGCATAGGCGGTCTTGGCGGTACTGCCGCCGTGTATCTTGCTGTTGCAGGTATCGGGAAGATGGTCTTTGCCCATTCAGGGAACCTGACACAGTCGAATATGAACAGGCAGATACTGATGAGGCATGAGTGGATAGGCAAGAGCCGGGTTGTAGAGGCAAAGCGGAGGATTGAAGAGATGAATCCGGACGTGGAGGTTGAAATATTTGACGAAAGGACGACCGGAGATAATGCCGGAAGGCTCCTTGACGGTGTGGATATAGCCCTTTCGGCCCGGCCGACATTTTATGAGCGGAGGGCCCTGAACGCAGCATGTGTTAAAAAGGATATTCCGATGATCGAGGCGGCCATGAACGGTATGGAGGGATATCTCTTCAATGTCATTGCAGGGAAGACCCCGTGCCTTAACTGCCTTTATCCGGATGATGACCCGGAGTGGGAAGAGCTCGGCTTCCCGGTGCTTGGGGCTGTATCAGGTATGCTTGGCTGCCTTATGAGCATTGAGGCGATAAAGCTGTTGACAGGTTATGGAAGGCCGTTGCTTTCCCGGATGCTCCTCTTTAATACATTTGATATGGATTTCAGGAAGCTCAAGGTCCAGAGGGACGAAGGGTGTAAGGTTTGCGGGACCGGAGGAAAAATCGCACGGTTATAGGGTATAATTTATCACTCTTCAGTAAGTGGGCTGGGGGAATAAATAATGCTTAATGAACCACAGGCAATCTGAATATCCGGAGGGGAAATGACAACACGGCAGATATCTTGTAAGGGGCTTATTAAAAGACTCACATCTGTATACCTATCCTTGTTTATCTTCCTCCTCTGCCTTCCGCTTGTTGCATCCGCTGAGGTCAGGGAGTATCGCCTTGACAACGGTCTCAAGGTCCTGATTGCAGAGGACCACAAGGCTCCTGTTGCCACCTTTCAGATATGGTACAGGGTTGGCTCAAGGAATGAACCTGCTGGAAAGACCGGGATAAGTCATCTGCTTGAGCATATGATGTTCAAGGGGACTCCTGAGTATGGATCAAAAGTCTTCTCCCGCCTTGTTCAGAAGAACGGGGGGATTGACAATGCCTATACCACAAAGGATTATACGGCGTATTTTCAGGTACTTGCCTCAGACCGTATTGACCTCTCCATCAGGCTTGAGTCAGACAGGATGGAGAACCTGATCCTTGCGCCTGATGATGTCACGGATGAACGGAGCGTGGTTATGGAGGAGCGGAGGATGCGGTATGAGGACGATCCGCAGAGTTCACTTTATGAAGAAGTGGTGGCAACGGCCATTAAGGTCCATCCGTATCATCACCCTGTAATAGGCTGGATGTCAGAGCTTGCCTCTATCGGGCGGCAGGACCTGCTCCAATATTACAGGAAGTTTTACTCCCCGAACAATGCAGTCATTATTGTTACCGGGGATGTGAATGCCGACGAGTTGATTGAAAAGATAAGGGAAAGGTTCGGCAGGATTCCGGAAGGCCCCCCAAGGGAGCCCGTTACGTCAAAGGAGCCGCCTCAGAAAGGCCAGAAGAGGGTCTACCTCAAAAAAGAGGCAAGGCTTCCATATATAGTAACTGCTTACCATGTGCCGGGTTTTCCCCAGGAGGACAGCGCTGCCCTTGACGTGCTAAGCTCCATACTATCCGGAAAGAGCGGGAGACTCTATAAAAACCTTGTCAGGGACAGGAAGGTTGCCCTTAATGCCTACGCCTCTTACGGTGGTCTGTATATGGATCCCTTCCTCTTCTTTTTTGACGGGACTGCACCTCCCGGAAAAGATATTGATGCCCTTGAGCAGGCATTTTATGAAGAGATTGATAAGTTAAAAAACACGCTGCCTTCGGAGAGGGAGGTTCAGAAGGCAAGGAACCAGGTTGAGGCATCGTTCATTATGGGGCAGGATTCCATATCCTTTCAGGCGCGGGTGCTCGGGATGTTTGAGATGCTGGGAGACTGGAAGTTGAAAGACCGTTACATTGAGGCGATACGGGAGGTAACGCCGGAGGATGTGCAGGGGGTTGCGAAGAAGTATTTTACTGAAGAGAACCGGACAGTGGGGATACTTATCCCGGAGGGTAACTGATGCTACGTTTGCTTAACTTATTATACGAAAGGGTACTGATATGAAGACAGATGGAAGCATATTTTCAGGATTAAAGGTTGTAATGCACAAGTTGCAGTCTTTAAATTCGTCAATCGTCAATCGTCAATCGTCAATCCTGTTGCCGGCGATTATTGCCGTCATACTCCTTCTTAACTGTGGCCAGGTGTGGGCTATTGAGGCAAGGAGGGAGGTACGGCCTAATGGCCTTGTGCTCCTGCATGCAGAGAAGAACAACCTGCCCATAGTAAAGGTGACCCTCCTCATCAAGGCATCTCCCTCTGACGAGCCTCCGGAAAAGGCAGGGCTTGCCAACCTTGTGGCTGAACTCCTGCCTGAGGGGACGAAGACAAGGACTTCAGAGCAGATAAGCGAGGAAATAGAGTTTATCGGCGGGGACCTTGGCGCCTCTGTTGACAGGGATTATACTGCGATTACTCTCTCTGTGCTCAAAAAGGATATCGAAGAGGGGTTTAAGCTCCTCTCGGATATACTCCTGAACCCGGTATTCCCTGAGGATGAGATCAGGAGAGAGAAGGACTTGATAAAGGGTTCACTGAAACAGAGTGAGGAAGACCCGGAATTTGTTGCCCAGAGGGAGTTTAGAAAAGCTGTTTACGGTCCCCACCCCTATGGAAGACTGATTGAGGGAAGCCCGGACACCATTGATGCCATCAGCAGGGAGGACCTGCTCTGGTTTTACCGTGCCTTTTACAGGCCGAATAATGCAATACTCTCCATTGTGGGAGACATATCCTATAAAGAGGTTGCCGGGTTGCTTCGGGGGTACCTTTCCGGGTGGCAGGCGGGTGGCATCCCACGGGTGGATCTTCCCCCAATCCCTGAACTGAAAGAAAAGGTTGTGGTTACCGTTGACCGCTCCCTTACACAGGCCAATATACTGCTTGGACATCTCGGTATAAAGAGGTCCAATCCTGACTATTATGCGGTTTCAGTTATGAACTACATCCTCGGCGGCGGCGGGTTTGCTTCAAGGCTCATGAACCGTATAAGGGACGATATGGGGCTGGCCTATGACGTGTACAGCACGTTTGACACTGATAAGGACAGGGGTGTTTTCGAGGTTGGGGTTCAGACAAAAAACGAGGCGGCAAAGACTGTAATAGATGTAATAATCGAGGAGATAAAGAGGATTCAGAAAGAGCCTGTCTCGGATGAGGAACTGAGTGATGCAAAGGCATACCTTACAGGGAGTTTTCCGAGAAGGCTTGATACAATGGGAAAGATAGCAAGCTTCCTCACCCTTACCGAGTTCTATCAGCTCGGAATCGATTATGACAAGCTGTACCCCGAGTATATAAAACTGGTTACAAAGGAAGACGTCCAGAGGGTCGCCGCAAAATACCTTGATCCTGAAAAATATGTCCTTGTAGTCGTTGCAGACCTGAAGAAGGCGGGATTTTAGCAGCGGGCAAAAAAGAAACCCCTTTCGGGGTTTTTTTAAAGAGAAATTTATGGTAGGCACGGACGGTTTCGAACCGTCGACCTCTACCGTGTCAAGGTAGCGCTCTCCCCCTGAGCTACGCGCCTGTTTTAAGGTCAGGTGTTAATAAATATAACATTTGAACTCGTGATTTTGTCAAGACCGCCGGCCTTTCCGTATCAAACCAGAGCTTGTCCGGGTTTGCCCTGCTATGCTATCCTACATCCTTACATTCATTAGATACAGGAGTTTCTTTTATGGATATACGGCAATACATAAACAGTGCGATTCAGAAGCTGGGAGCAGAGGTGCCCTTTGTTGAGCTTGAGGTGCCGAGGGTTGCCCTGCACGGAGACCTCTCCACCCCTGTGGCCATGGTTCTTGCGAAGAGGCTCAAAAAAGCGCCACGGGTGATAGCTGAAGAACTCGCCTCAATCCTGAGTGCAGAGGCCCCTTTTGAGAGAGTGGAGGTTGCAGGCCCGGGATTTATAAACTTCACCTTTAAGAGGCAGTTTTTGTATGCGGAACTCCAGGCCCTGCTGAATAACCCTTCCCGGTATCTGCGAAAAGATTTGGGAGGGGGACAGAGGGTACAGGTTGAGTTTGTGAGTGCAAACCCAACAGGCCCGCTCCACCTCGGTCATGGGCGGGGAGCTGCCGTGGGAGCAGCGCTGGCCAATCTGCTGGAGAGGGCCGGGTATGAGGTAGAGCGGGAATTCTATATAAATGATGCAGGAAGACAGGTGAGACTGCTTGGTGAGAGCATTTTTGCGAGGTATAAGGAGATACTTGGAGTTACATATCCTTTTCCGGAAGAGGGATACCGGGGGGATTATATAAAAGACCTTGCCGCAGACCTGCTCAGAGAGGTCGGGGAGCGGTTTAAGGATTCGGACTTCGATGATGCAGACGGGTTTTTCATCAGGTTCGGTGTTGACCGGATGCTCAGGGAGATGGAGGCGGACCTCCGGGGCTTTGGTGTGGTGTTTGACCGTTGGCAGAGCGAGAAGGCGCTTTATGATGAAGGGCTTGTCAAAAAGTGCCTTGAAGAGCTCAGGGAAAAGGGAAAGCTGTACGAGGAAGGAGGGGCGCTCTGGTTCAGGGCTACGGAGTTCGGGGATGACAAGGACAGGGTCGTTATTAAGAGCGATGGCTCTCATACATACTTTGCCTCTGATATAGCCTATCACTGGTACAAGATACAGCGCGGATTTGATGAACTCATAAATATATGGGGGGCTGACCACCATGGGTATGTCCCGAGGATAAAGGCGGTCATAAGGGCTCTCGGTTATCCCGAGGATAGACTGGGAGTGCTGCTTGTTCAGATAGTTACGCTCCTGAGGGGCGGAAGGCCTGTGCAGATGTCAAAGAGGAGCGGAGAGTTTGTCACGCTCAGGGAAGTAACGGAAGAGGTGGGAGCAGATACAACAAAGTTTATCTTTCTTACCCGCAGTCACGACAGTCACCTGGAATTCGATATTGAGGTGGCTAAAAAGGAGTCCTCTGAAAACCCTGTCTACTATGTCCAGTATGCCTATGCCAGGATTAACAGCATATTCGGAAAGGCAGGGGAGGAGGGCATTGAAACAGGCATTGCAGCGGATCTTGATTATCTGAAAGAGGAGACCGAGACCGGCCTTATCAAAAAAATCCTCTTCTACCCCCTTATGTTTGAGGGCGCTGTCAGGACAAGGGAACCACACAGGGTTACATTCTACCTGCAGGAACTTGCCGGGTTGTTTCATCCCTACTACAATACACACCGTGTCCTGGGGGTGGAGCCGGCGGCCCTGACCCTTGCAAGGCTGTCACTCTGTGATGCCGTAAAGACCGTTCTGAAAGAGGGATTGTCAACCCTGGGTGTGGCAGTGCCTGAGAGGATGTAAGTTCTCAATAATTCCTGTTTTTTCGAACACTAAGGTTGAACCCATTCAACCAGCGGTGAAGTCTCTCTTCACCTGATTATCCGAAAAAGGGCCATACAACTAAGGAGTTTGACTATTAAAAATTTTAATAGCCCCTTTCCGGTAATTGATTGAACACTTCATTAAATGTTAGCGTATTAGACTTCGTGTCCTTAAAGGAGGTCTGTATTGCAGGATATCCGTGAAAAGATACTTAAGGCATACCATGAAAACGAGGGTAATGTCATATCCCTTCTTCAGGACATTGAGGAGTCCTTTGGTTATCTGCCGCAGGATGCAATCGACTGGTTTTCAGAGCAGCTCGATATTCCGCCTTCGAGGTTCTATGGCATTGCCACTTTTTATGCCCAGTTCCACCTCAAGCCGAGGGGGGAGAATATAATTACGGCCTGTTGTGGCACGGCATGTCATGTAAAAGGCTCTGAGAGGCTTATTAACAGCCTGATGAGGGAGCTCCATATACCGTCAGGGGAAGACACATCTGAAGACAAAAAATTTACTGTTGAGAAGGTCAACTGTGTTGGTGCATGCAGCATAGCACCGGTTGTTATCATCAACAAGGAAGTCCACGGAAAGATGACCGCTGACAGGCTCATGAAGGAGATCAGGAAGATCAAGTGAAAGATATGGAAGAGTGTAATATAGTCATAAAGGTCTGTATGGGCACAGGCGGAATTGCCGCAGGTGGAACCGGCGTGGTCTCTGCCTTCAGGGAAGAGATTCAGGCTGTCGGTGTTAATGCGTCTGTAGAGAGGAACTGCTCTGTTCACAATGTCGGCTGCCGCGGTTTCTGTGCCAGGGACGTGCTTGTGGACGTGATTATAGACGGAGAGAAGACTACATATGAGTATATAAAATCCGATATGGTCCCAAGGATTGTGCAGGAGCATATCCTCCAGGGCCAGGCGATAGGGGACTGGGAGGTGAAGGAGGATTACCACACCTTCCATGAAAAGCAGGTGAAGGTAGTGCTTTCGGACTGCGGTGAGGTTGACCCCGAGGATATTGAGTCATATGTGGAGAGGGACGGATACAAGGCCCTAAAAAAGGTTTTGGCGACAATGACCCCTGAGGAGACTATTGACCTGATAAAGGCCTCCGGACTGAGGGGGAGGGGCGGAGCCGGATTCCCGGCAGGCCTGAAGTGGGAGTTTGCAAGAAAGGCCCCAGGTGAGCCGAAGTACCTGATATGTAATGCTGACGAAGGAGATCCGGGGGCGTTTATGGACCGCTCCGTTATAGAGGGAAACCCCCATTCGGTGATAGAGGGTATGATTATAGGCGCCTATGCAATCGGAGCCCTGAAGGGTTATGTCTACATCAGGGCAGAGTATCCCCTTGCGGTAGAGAGGCTGAAGATTGCCCTTGACCAGGCACGGCAGAGGGGCCTGCTCGGCAACAGGATACTGGAGAAGGATTTTGATTTTGATATAAAGATAAAGCTCGGGGCCGGGGCCTTTGTATGTGGTGAAGAGACGGCCCTTATAGCCTCCATAGAGGGTAACAGGGGGATGCCGAAAGCCAAGCCGCCTTTTCCGGCCCAGAAGGGGCTGTGGGGCAAACCAACGGTTATTAATAATGTGGAGACCCTTGCAAATATTGCCTATATAATACGTAACGGTGCCGACTGGTTTGCGCAGTTCGGCACTGAAAAGAGTAAAGGGACAAAGGTCTTTGCCCTTACGGGGAAGGTCAAGAACAGCGGACTTATAGAGGTCCCCCTGGGGATTTCGCTCAGGGAGATTGTCTATGATATAGGCGGAGGCATTGAGGGAGACAGAAAGCTCAAGGCTGTTCAGACGGGCGGGCCGTCAGGCGGGTGTATAACTGCCGGTATGATAGATATAGCCGTTGACTATGAGTCTCTTGCAAAGGCAGGCTCTATCGTCGGCTCCGGCGGCATGGTAGTGATGGATGAGACGGACTGCATGGTTAACATTGCAAAATACTTTCTTGAATTCACCCAGGCGGAGTCCTGTGGGAAGTGTGTGCCCTGCCGGATAGGGACAAAGAGGCTTTTGGAGATACTGGAGCGGATTACCGAGGGCAGGGGAAGACCGGGGGATATGGATCTCCTTGAAAAACTGAGCAATGACGTCAAGTCTGCCTCGCTCTGCGGTCTGGGACAGACGGCGCCTAATCCCGTGCTGAGCACACTCAGGTATTTCCGTGATGAGTATGAGGCACACATCCATGAGAAGCGCTGTCCTGCCGGGGTATGCAAGAACCTCCTTACGTATTCCATACTTGAGGAGTTCTGCAAGGGCTGCACCATGTGTGCAAGGGTATGTCCTGCAGGCGCTATTGTGGGAGAGAAGAAAAAGCCCCACAAGATTATCCAGGAGATATGCGTAAAGTGCGGGGCCTGCTTTGAGACCTGCAAGTTCAAGGCGATAAAGAAGGGATAGAGCGGAGGAAATATGATGGTCACGGTAACAATAGATGGCAGGAGCATCAAGGTAAGAGAGGGTTCTACCATTCTTCAGGCATCCAGAGAGCATGATATCTATATACCCACTCTCTGTGATGACCCAAGGCTTGAGCCATACGGAGGATGCCGGCTCTGTCTCGTCCAGATAAAGGGTATGCCAAGACCTGTGACTGCCTGCACCACCCCTGTTACAGAGGGGATGGATGTGGACACCACAAATGAAGAGATCGAGGGACTTCGGCGTACAATAGTTGAACTTCTCCTCAGCGACCACCCCACTGACTGCATGATCTGCGAGAAGGCAGGAGACTGCACGCTTCAGGAGCTTGCCTACTTCTACAACCTCAGGGAAAACCGCTTTGAGGGTGAGAGGAGACAGTATTCCGGCAGCGACGGCAATCCCTTTATCGAGAGGAATATGGAGAAGTGCATACTCTGCGGCAAGTGTGTGAGAGTCTGCAGCGAGGTCCAGGGTGTCGGCGCCATTGAGATAGCATACAGGGGGTTTTCTGCAAAGGTCTGCCCTCCGTTTGAGAAAGACCTTGATTGCGAATTCTGCGGCCAGTGCGTCAGCGTCTGCCCAACCGGTGCACTTATGGGAAAAATCTCTATGGGCAAGGGCAGGCAGAAGGATATTGAGAAGGTGGAGAGCATATGTCCTTACTGCGGCTGTGGTTGTAATATAACACTTCATGTGGCGAGGAACGAGGTGATAAGGGTATCATCACGTCCTGAATCACTGAATGAGGGGTGGCTGTGTGTAAAGGGAAGGTTCGGTTTCAGGTTTAACAGCAGCCCGGACAGACTGAAGTCTCCCCTGATAAAGAGGAATGGCCGGTTTGAGGAGGCCTCATGGGATGAGGCCCTTGATTATGTTGCGGAGAGGTTTGGAGAGATAAAGGAAAAGCACGGTGCCGATGCAATTGCAGGGCTCAGTTCCGCCAGATGCACGAATGAAGAGAACTACCTGTTTCAGAAATTCTTGAGGGCAGCGGTCGGTACAAACAATATTGACCACTGTGCCCGCTACTGACACAGTGCTACCGTGGTCGGTCTGGCCACAGTATTTGGCTCAGGGGCCATGACGAACTCTATTCCCGAGATAGAGAACAATGATCTCCTGTTTGTTATCGGCTCCAATACAAAAGAGAACCACCCCATTGTTGCCCTCAGGATGATGAAGGCCGCAAGGAAAGGGGCAAAGATTATTGTTGCTGACCCCAGGAAGGTGCCCCTCGTCAGGTTTGCACATATATGGATGCAGCATCGCCCTGGTACGGACGTTGCCCTGCTTAACAGCATGATGCACGTGATTGTTAAAGAGGGGCTGATGGACAAGGACTTTATCGTCTTCCGTACAGAGGGTTTTGATCAGGAGTTTTTAAAGGGTCTCGATGAATTTACTCCCGAGGTTGGCCAGAAGATAACAGGAGTTCCAAAAGAGAAGATAATCGAGTCTGCCAGGCTTTATGCCGGGGCCT
This sequence comes from Nitrospirota bacterium, assembly GCA_035873375.1. Lineage (NCBI taxonomy): Bacteria > Pseudomonadati > Nitrospirota > Nitrospirota bacterium. Next base: position 17,936 of record JAYWMQ010000036.1, read on the forward strand.
CAAGTCCGGGCATATACTATACCATGGGTATTACCCAGCACAGCCATGGCACGGACAATGTCTTCTGTATAGCAAACCTCGGCCTTATGACAGGCAGTCTCGGCAAGGAGAGCTCGGGGGTAAACCCCCTCAGGGGACAGAACAATGTTCAGGGCTCCTCCGATATGGGTTGCAGTCCCAATATGTATCCCGGGTATCAAAAGCTTGCCATTTCAACAATAAAGGAAAAGTTTGAAACCCTTTGGGGCGCAAAACTCTCTGACAGGGAAGGGATGACTGCAACGGATATGCTTTCTGCTGCTGAGGCAAAAGAACTGAAGGCCATGTATATCATGGGAGAAAACCCTGTCTTGAGCGATCCGGATATGGCGCATACCGTTAAGGCCTTCGGAGCCCTGGACTTCCTTGTTGTCCAGGATATATTCATGACAGAGACTGCTGAACTTGCCGATGTGGTATTGCCGGCGGCATCATTTGCTGAAAAAGAGGGCACTTTTACGAATACCGAGAGGAAGGTTCAGCGTGTACGGAAGGCGGTTTCCCCTCCTGGCGAGGCGCGTGAGGACCTCTGGATTATAACGGAGCTGAGCAACCGCATGGGGTACGAGATGAAATACCCGCGGATTGAGGCCGTCTTTCAGGAGATGGGCATGGCATGGCCTGCCATGGGCGGCATGACCTATTCGAGGCTTAACAGGGGGGGGCTGCAGTGGCCGTGTCCTACTCAGGACCATCCCGGCACTCCCTACCTCTTCAAGGGCGGGTTTCCCCGTGGCAAGGGACGCTTTACCGTGGTGAAGTACAGGCCATCCATTGAAGAGACAGATGAGCAATATCCCTTTATCCTTACAACGGGGAGGGAGCTGTTCCACTATCATACAGGCTCCATGACAAGAAGGGTGGATGCCATAAACAAGGTTTCACCCGAACCATTTGTAGAGATAAACCCCGAGGATGCCGGGGATATGGCTGTTGAGGACGGAGCAATGCTCAGGGTTACTTCACGGCGCGGGTCAATAGAGCTTAAGGCCCGCCTGTCAAAGAGACCTGGCAGGGGTGTTGTCTTTATTCCGTTTCACTTTAAGGAGGCTGCTGCCAATGTTCTTACAAACAGCAAGGCCCTTGACCCGTTCTGTAAAATACCCGAGCTTAAGGTGAGTACCGTCAGGATAGAGAAGGTATAAGGGAAAAGCAGGTTGTGCTCTGATACAGCCTGCTGAGAGAGGAATGCCGGAATTTCATAATACAGGAGGGTAGCAATGATTGACATAGCGGACTTAAAGAAACAGATACTTCTGAAAGAGCTCAATGATGAGGAGCTCCTGATGATCAGGGATAAGATAACGGTTGAGAGCTATCCCAGGGGTACGCTTATCTTTAAGGAGGGGGAACCTACAAAGGGGATATACCTTGTAAAGAATGGAAAGGTCGAGATATCAAAGAGCACCCCTGACGGCTGGAAACAGACGCTGGCCATACTCAATGAGGGTCATTTCTTTGGTGAGCTATCTGTTATAGAGGACAAGAAGGTGCATGGTGCAAATGTTACGGCTGTTGAGAACACAGAACTCTTTCTCCTGAAGAGCGAGACCTTCAGGTCACTTGAAGACAGCCACCCGCAGGTAATGTACAAGATTGTGAAGGCCATAGCCAGGGTGGCGAGCAAGAACATACACTCAATGAACGAAAAGCTGATGAATCTGCTGATTAGTTATTAGGGATAATTAAGAATGGAGTAATGGAGCAATGGAATGTTGGAGTATGATTTATTGTCAATACACCATTAATCCATTGCCTCATTACTCCTTATTTCAACATAAAACTTGAAACAAAAAGGGAGGTAACTTTATGCCGATTGATCCAACAAAGCACGCGGACTGGGAGGTAGCAGAGGCCGCAGAAAAGAACATGAAGACAGTTTATGAGTTGGCCGAAGAGATGGGGCTTGACAAGAAAGAGCTTCTTCCCCACGGTCACTATGTTGCAAAGCTTGATTACAAGGCCATCCTGGACCGTCTCAAGGACCGTCCTGACGGAAAGTACATTGACGTAACCGCCATCACGCCAACACCGCTTGGCGAAGGAAAATCAACAACTACGATCGGGCTCCTTCAGGGGATGGGCAAGAGGGGCAAACACGTTATGGCTGCAATAAGACAGCCCTCCGGCGGGCCGACCATGAACATCAAGGGTTCGGCAGCAGGCGGCGGACTTTCGCAGTGTATCCCGCTGACACCCTTTTCCCTTGGTCTTACAGGAGATATAAACGCCATCATGAATGCCCATAACCTTGCCATGGTTGCAATGACTGCAAGGATGCAGCATGAGTTCAATTACAATGACGAACAACTTGCAAAGCGTAATCTGAAGAGGCTGGATATGAACCCCCGCAATGTCCAGATGGGATGGATTATGGACTTCTGTGCCCAGGCACTCAGAAAGATGGTTATCGGTATCGGCGGAAAGATGGACGGCTTCATGATGGAGTCGAAGTTTGATATTGCCGTCTCATCCGAGGTTATGGCCATACTGTCTGTAGCAACTGATCTCAAGGATTTCCGCGAGAGAATGGGCAAGATAGTTGTTGCCTATAACAAGCAGGGAAACCCTGTAACTACTGAAGACCTTGAGGTTGCCGGTGCAATGACTGCATGGATGGCCGGTGCGATAAACCCTAACCTTATGCAGTCCATAGAGGGACAGCCTGTCCTGGTTCATGCAGGACCTTTTGCCAATATTGCCATCGGACAGTCCTCGATTATAGCAGACAGGGTAGGCCTGAAACTCTCGGACTACCATATAACCGAGAGCGGGTTTGGTGCTGATATCGGTTATGAAAAATTCTGGAACCTCAAGTGCCGTTACTCGGGCATCAAGCCTGATGCCGTAGTGATAGTGGCGACAATCAGGGCCCTGAAGTGTCACGGTGGTGCACCGGTTCCTGTTCCGGGAAGACCTATTCCCGCGGAATACGGTGAAGAGAATGTTGAATGGGTGGAAAAGGGTTGCGAGAACCTCATACATCACATAAATACCGTCAGAAAGTCAGGGGCAACCCCGGTGGTCTGCATAAATGCCTTCTATACGGATACCAAGGCCGAGATTGAGACCGTCAGGAAGATGGTTGAGGCTGCCGGTGCAAGGGTTGCCGTCAGTGAGCATTGGCTGAAAGGCGGTGACGGTGCACTTGAGCTTGCCGATGCAGTGCTCGATGCCTGTGATGAGGAGAGTAACTTCAAGTTCCTCTATGATCTTGATGTAACCCAGAGGCACAGAATCGAGATGATTGCAGAGGATGTCTACGGAGCTGACGGTGTAGAGTTTTCATCTGAGGCGCTGCAGAAGCTGAAGGAGATAGAGGCAGATCCGGAGCTTGGAAAGTTCGGCACGTGTATGGTCAAGACCCACCTGAGCCTGAGTGATAACCCGGCCCTGAAAGGAGTACCTAAAGGATGGAAGCTCTTTGTGAGGGACGTCCTTATCTTCAGGGGAGCAGGATTTGTCGTTCCGGTGGCAGGTGATATAAAGCTGATGCCTGGTACGTCCTCGGATCCGGCCTACAGAAGGATTGATGTGGATGTCGAGACCGGAAAGGTGAAAGGCCTGTTTTGATTGTCCGGTTTTTCCCGGCACTTCTATAGAAAAAAACAAGAACAAATAGGGGGGGCACTCAAGTGCCCCCCCTATTTGTTTAATCCCTCCCTCTGTCCATAAAAACCTTGATTCCGTGATTAACCCCAATTCCAACTTGACAAAATCCCCGCAATATGCTATAAATTAAACATATTCGAAAGTCTATAGTTTCTAAACTCAGGAGACGGTACAGTCCCTCAGAAAAAAAAGGAGGAAAGAAATGAGGCAAAAAGGATTCAGCAGTCTAAAAGGGCCTTTGCTTTGTTCAGTTATTATGATTGTGGCGATGTTCAGCTTTGTTGCGAGTGCGTATGCAACAAACGGCTACTTTGCCCACGGCTACAGCATCAAGAACAAGGCATTGGCAGGTGCAGGTGTAGCCCTGCCGATGGATGCGTTAACAGCCACTACAAACCCGGCTGGAATGGTATTTGTCGGTAACCGCGTTGATGCAGGTCTCACCCTGTTCATGCCATCCAGGGAGTATACGGTAAGAGGCACTCCATCCGGTCCTCCCGCTTTTGGTCTGACGCCCGGAACCGTGAAGAGTGGTTCCGAGATGTTTGTGATACCCTCGGTGGGTGTTAACTGGATGTTGAATGAAAGCAGCTCTGCCGGCGTGTCGGTATACGGAAACGGCGGAATGAATACTGATTATGACACCAATACGTTCTATGGTTCTTCACCCACAGGTATAGACCTGATGCAGTTGTTTATCACCCCAACCTACTCAGTAAAATTGACCCCAAAACATGCAGTCGGGATAAGCGCCATCCTGGCGTATCAGAGTTTTGAGGCTTTGGGCCTGCAGGCCTTTGGCGCCTTTTCCGCTGACCCCACTAAACTTACCAATAACGGGCATGACGATTCATACGGTTATGGGGCAAGGATCGGCTACCTCGGTGAAGTACTGCCGGACCTGTACCTGGGGGCATCGTATCAGACCAAAATCCTCATGAGCAAACTCGACAAGTATGCGGGGTTATTTGCCGAACAGGGTGATTTTGATATCCCCTCCAACTGGACTGTTGGCCTTGGATATAAAGTTAATCCTGCGGTGACCCTGCTGCTGGATGTTCAGCGTATAAATTACAGTGATGTCAACTCTGTAAGCAATCCGTTTATCCCCAATATCAAGACCAGTTACCTCGGCAACGACAGTGGTGCAGGCTTTGGCTGGGAAGACATGACGGTGTACAAGTTTGGTCTTCAGTGGCAGAGCAGCAGGGACTGGACGTGGCGTGCCGGTTACTCCATTGGCGATCAGCCCGTCCCTGGCAGTGAAGTCCTCTTTAATATTCTTGCCCCCGGTGTTATCAAGCAGCACGCAACCTTGGGTTTCACAAAGGCTTTTGACAATAACCGTGAACTGAGTGCCTCGCTTATGCGTGCCTTTTCAAACAGTATCAGCGGGCCCAATCCATTGGACCCCGGGCAGGATATAGAGCTTGAAATGAATCAGTGGGAGTTATCCGTTGGTTATTCCTGGAAGTTTTAATCTGCACAACCGGAAAACAGTTCTGTAACTTCTTCAGGAGAGGGAGTCATTCCCTCTCCTGAAGGGAGGGTTTCTGACCTTAAAAACCCTCCCTTAACCGGGGTCTCTCCTATAAAGCATCAGAGTTTTTTTCCTTTTCTTGTTAACACCTGTTATGTCATTATAACAATCATTGTCTGAAAGTGTTAAAATAAGATATGTTTTATTGTGTCTCAATCTTGAGGGTAAGTTGCTTAAGCTAATCTTCTGTAAAGAAGCGCAGTCTTTTCCAGGCTTGTTGTCTTTCTTCACCGGGTCGTGCCCGGCCGCAGTGCCTTGCCGTATTTGCAGGATGCCGGGCAGGTCAGGGGGGTTGAGCTAACAAAGTATGTGGCTTGAGATAATCCTTATCTTTTTGTTCATTCTCTTTAATGGCTTCTTTGCAGGGTCTGAAATAGCGGTTGTTACTGCAAGGAAGACACGGGTCAGTGAACTGATTAAAGAGGGTAATCCCAATGCCCTCATTCTTAAAAAACTTCAGTCAGACCCTGACAGGTTTCTTGCCACAGTGCAGATAGGCGTGACCCTTGTGGGTGCCATGGCATCTGCAATCGGCGGCGCCACTGCAGTAAAAGTCTTTCAGCCCATGATTGCGAAAGTGCCCCTCGGGATCGTTTCCACTTACAGTGAGGCGATTTCAATCGGCCTTGTGGTTGTTGTCATATCATATCTCTCCCTTGTTATAGGCGAGCTGGTCCCGAAGTCCATAGCCCTTATGAACCCTGAAAGGTTTGCCCTGATCATTGCGCGACCGGTTTACGGTTTTTCCCGTCTCTTTTCGTTTTTTGTCAGTATCCTGACCTTCAGCACCAATATTATATTAAAACCCCTTGGCGGAAAACCCTTTACACAGAGGAGTTTTGTGACAGAGGAGGAGATAAAACTGCTTATCAAGGAGGGACGTGACAGGGGGGTTTTTGAGCCGGAAGAAGAGGAGCTGATTCACGGGGTGTTTGAGTTCACAGACCTTTCCGTAAAGGAAGTGATGGTTCCCCTGACAAAGGTAGTCGCCTTTTCTGTTGATACCCCCATTCAGGAGATACTTGATACCATTTCAGAGGAACAGTATTCAAGATACCCTGTCTATTACAGGGAGAAGTCGAACATCAAGGGCATCCTCTATGCCAAGGATGTCTTCAGGAAGGTCTCGGCAAAGGAGACCATAGATGTCAGGAAACTACTGCGTGCACCTTTCTTTGTACCCGAGTCCATGAAGATCAGCGCACTGCTGAGGCAGATGCAGCGCAAGGGCATACACATAGCAGTGGTGGTGGACGAATATGGTGCTGTGACGGGGATTGTTACCATAGAGGACCTGATCGAGGAGATAGTCGGAGAGATAAGGGATGAGTTTGATGAGGAAAAACCGGTTATAAAGCTGAGAGACGGTTCATTCCTGATAGATGCCTCCATTGCCATCAGGGACCTCAAGGACGACTATGGCATTGAGATCCCTGCCTCGCCTGATTATGACACCATGGGCGGGTTTGTTATCACCAGGCTTCAGCGGATTCCCTCTACTGGTGAGACCTTCAATGCCGACGGCTGGAATATCAGGATAGTCCAGATAATCGGCAAGAGAATAGCCAGGGTTATCCTGAGGCCGCTCAAAGACACCGAGGCCGGCAAGAAGGACAGCGGGGATGATGAATAATAATGAGTCAGGCTGCCTTCCTTGTGGTTATTCCCTTAATGATGTCTTTATTCTTTTGCCATGCCTTTTGAAGATCATAATTTTTTTGTGCATTGAGCCAGAAATCAGCGCTCATCCCAAAATACTTGGAAAGCCTCAAGGCCATATCGGGAGAAACAGCCCTTTTGCCATTGACGATTTCGTTGACCGTTCTGAAAGATGTCTTTAATTCTCTGGCAAGTTCCTTCTGGGTAATTCCGAGTGGTTTCATCAGATCATCCAGTAGAATTTTTCCTGGATGAATCGGTTCTCTCTTAAGCATAAACATTGCGGTCCTCCTATTTATGATAGTCAGTTATTTCGACGTCATACGCATTGCCGTTGGAAAAGTTAAAAACAATGCGCCATTGATCATTGATTCTTATACTGTACTTTCCTTTCATTTTGCCCTTCAATTGTTCAAGCCTGTTCCCTGGAAAAACTTTCAAATCTTCAAGCTGTGCAGCGGCATTTATTTGTTCCAATTTTCGTAATGCCGTACTAATTATATTTTGGGGCAATTTCCGGCTTTTTCCTGTCAAGTATAATTTTTCACTTTCCTTGTCATAAAAATCCTTAATCACACTAACAATATAACGCATATAGTTATATTTGTCAAGTCCAAAAGGTCGTCTAAGGAGTCAGCATTTTTGAGTTGTGACAGAAGGCATTCAATCTTCATATACTCCAGAGGGGAGAAGAAATGCAGGATTGCTCTTTATGCTTACTGCATCATTTTGTTAGCACGAACAAAAGAGAAGAAAAAGTCCTTTCAAGCATATTTTCATCCTGTACCAATTAAATTTAGCCCCGGCCTATCCCTCCCTTTTTTTGAATACCATGATCCCGATGGAGAAAAGCACAGCGAAGTAGAACATCAGGAGCAGCATCTGTGGCAGCAGGTCCAAAAGTCCCAGGTTTTTCAGATACACTCCGTGAATTATCTTCATAAAGTGCATGGTGGGATAGAGATGTGCCACCACCTTTGCCTCTCCCTCAAGGTTTGCCACAGGGATCAGGAGGCCTGAGTAGAGGAACGCCGGGATTACAGTTGCAATAATCGTGACTATCTGGGCAGATATCATTGTCCTTGTTACAGAGGAGACGAGGAGACCGATGGATACATTAATGAGCATATAGATGAATGCGCCGGGGATAAGATTAATAATATGCCCTTTCATGGGTATATGGAAGAGGAACTTCACGGTTAATACAATTACCGTGAAGTTGATGGAGGAGATGATCAGATAGGGTATGATCTTTCCTGTCAGGAACTCCCATTTCTTTATTGGTGAGGAGTATATATTGTAGATGGTCCCAAACTCCTTTTCCCTTGTTATGGCAAGGGCTGTCAGCACGGCGGGGTTCATCAGGAGCACAATGGCTATGAGCCCGGGGATAAGGGCGTAGCTGCTCTGGAGTGATTCGTTGAAGAAATAGCGCGTCTCTGCCTTTATGGGTTGAGGGAGCTGTCCGGTATATCCTGAGCGGATCAGCTTTTTCTCCATAATCTCCCTGTTAAATGCGGCCATGGTTGCCTCGGCATAGCCCTTTACAGTGAGTGCCCTGTACGGATACCCGCCATCAATCAGAAACTGGACATCCGCAGTATCGCCCCTGTATATCTTCCTGGAGAAGTCCGGGGGTATGACCAGTACCGCCCTCAGGGAGCCGTTGGTCAGAAGACGGTCTGCCTCGGCAGGGTCAAAAAGCTCCTCCCTCAGTTCAAAGTATCTGCCCTTGAATTTTTCTACAAGCCTGGCGCTCAACTGACTGTGGTCCTGGTCAATGTAAGCAAAGGGCATATGTTCAACGTCAAGGCTTATCCCGTAACCAAAGACGATAAACATCACGAAGGGAACACCAAAGGCAAGTACCAGAAAGAGCCTCACCCTCCATATCTCCCTCACCTCCTTTACTGCTACGGCAAAGACCTTCTTCACCCTGCCCTCCCGAAGCTGTTTAGCTACGAATTATTAACCCGGCAACTATTCAGAGAGACATATTCGTCAAAATCAACCACTTAAGAACTTGTTGTGTAAACTCTTGTTTTGTCACCCTGAACTTGTTTCAGGCTTGGCAAGGCGAACAGACTGCGTCTCATAAGTCTTTGATTCTTAGAGATTCTGAAATAAATTCAGAATGACATATATCGTTTTTTTCTGTTTGTGCAACAAACTTTTAACCAGCTAAAAACTCTGTATTTATTTGCCGGTTTAACAACACAAACAAACACGAATAAGGCATTCAGCCCTGGACACAAAATGGTATCATTTTTCCTTCAGGAAATATATAAAGACATCCTCCATCGGTGGTTTTATCCTGTGGATATAGCGGTATCGTACTTTATGATAGTCAAGGAGCTTTTTAATATCCTCTTCTCTCAGACCCTTTCTCCAGATGTGATAGCGTCTTCCAAAAGATGTTATCGAGACCTCTTGGGAGGTGAAGATTTCCGTGTTAACCGGTCCTTCGGGATATAACTCATAGACATCCCCCCGTTCTTTTACAAAGACTTCCCGCAACTCCTCCGGTGTGTCAAGGGCTATAACCCGAGCCTCGTTCATAATTGCAATCCTGTCGCAGAAGTCAGCCTCAACGAGGTTGTGGGTGGTAACAATTACAGTCATTCCCAGCTTGTTAGAAAGTGCCCTGATGAATTGCCAGAAAGACTTCCTGACAACAGGATCAACCCCTGATGTGGGTTCATCAAGAAAGAGTATGGACGGAAGGTTCAGTGTTGCACACCCGAGGGCGAGCCGCTGCTTTATTCCAACAGGAAGCCTCTTTACTATAGTGCCTTCCCTTCCCCTGAGGTCTGAGACATCAATAACCCATTGTGTCCTCTCCCTTAGGGCCTCTCCCTTAATTCCGTAAAGGGCGCCGTAAATTCCTATGTTTTCCCTGACAGTGAGGTCTCCATAGAGGGAGAATACCTGAGACATATAACCGATCCTGGATTTCAGTTCAGGGCTGTCCGGTTTAAAACCCGAGATACTTATAAACCCCTTGTCAGGTTTCAGGAGTCCAGTCATGCACTTTATGAGGGTGGTCTTGCCTGCCCCGTTCGGTCCCAGAAGACCGAATACCTCTCCCTGTTTTATCGAGATATCTATGTTGTCAAGAGCCCTGAAGGAATCAAAATATTTTGTCACACCCTCAATCCTGACAGCTACAGGGTCCTTTGTAAATCCCTCTGCCCTGAATGGGATATCCTGTGAGGGTATCTCTCTTTCCCTGCCAAGCAGTATCTCGAAAAAGGCCTCCTCAAGGGTCTTTTCATCCTTCATTAATTGCTCCGGTGGTCCGGAAAAGACGACCCTTCCAGCATCCAGAAAAGTGAGGGAATGACGTAAGCGTCAAATAAAGCCCATCTTCCCAGGAAGAGGTAAGAGATGCCATGATAAGCCAATCAAAAATAAGGAGGCGAGTCATGGCAAAGAAAGGGTCAAGAGAGGGAGAGAAAGAGGAATACTGGAAGGGGCATATACG
>JAYWMQ010000037.1 GCA_035873375.1 Nitrospirota bacterium
CCTCCTGTTTAAGATTTTGTTTGGGTTAGCGCCTATATCTTAACAGGAGGTTTCTTTTTCTTAATAGCTATTAATTTCCTATCTCCTATACTAAAATGGGAGAGTCTAACCTGTCCCATTTTTAGTATATAACGTTGTTACTTACTATGCATAACTTATATGCATTATTAAATCCCCCTTCGATATAGAAGTCAGGGACATCCTTGCACACTATGCATAATTTATACATTAGTAAGTTCCGCCTCATTCATCACCGCTGGTTCGATTTCACTGCACTGACTTGTTAGACTTTTTTGGTCTTGGGGCAGGTGTACCGTACAACATTCCCTCAGCACTTATATCCTCATCAATATCAGGCCAACGTATCCCCTCACCATCTCCGATAATTTCATAATGTGCCCGCTGCTCAGGTGTAGCCTCTGATAATCTCCATGACCATGCAAGAGGAACGCTAATTGTTCGTCCATCAACAAGATATGCTGTAATTGAGTCGTCAGTAACGTCCACATCTTTAATTTTAATTTCCTGGAGCTTAACCACAGTGTTCATACCATGCCTCCGTTATTATGTCTCTCTTGTTATAAATAATCTCTCGAATAGCATTCAACTCCTTCGGTGAAAATCCGCTATTCTTAGATAAAGCAATCGGCTCTAACCAAAACTTACAAGTCATATTTTCTCTTTGAATATGTATATGTTTCGGTTCATTGCAATCAAAACTATAAAAGTAAAATCTATATGGGCCCTCAATATTTTTTATTGTTGGCATATAGCTAATTATCGGGGAATTGTATGAGTTTTGTCAAAATAAATCTTCTTTTTAATCAGCATACCAAAGCTGCAATCAGGCAAGTGAACCACTATCTGCTCGTATTATTCTTTAAAGCATAACCGTTATTATACTTATTATACACTTTTCCGTATAATACCAAACTCACCACAAAAAATATCAAACCATAAAAGTCAACGGGCGGTAGGGGCAACGGATTTGTCATGCTTTCTAAGCACTTACCATATTTTAGTAGTTGCATATCACCCGTTTTGTAATGATAATCAGAAAACTGGATTCTCAGCAGCGGCTATTATCCGTCCGCAGGAATGAGTTGTTATGGAGAAACTTTTTCTATCTCTTTGCTGTGTTCATATAAAAATTCAGGATCTAAATCTACATGATTGTCCCATTCTATTGCGTCAAAATTAACCCTTACCGTTTTAAATTTATTGGGGTCTTTTAACTCTGAAAACTTTCCCAAAGACAAATATGGCTTTAAATCAAATATCCTCTCTTCTTCATTTTCAAATTCTAATAGAACTTCATATCCATCTAAAGCCTTTACTGATTTAATTCCAATATACATAATTACCTCCCTTATTTAAGGGGTTCAATTTTAAAAGGTAACTCGCCTTTTGATGCCAGTTTCCAGTTTGCAATAAGCTCATCTTTATGAAGCTCTGACCATGCCAATACTAACCGCGTCTGTTTCTTTGGTAAATTGCCATCAATTAATTCACATTTTTGAATATCAAAAATAGCTTTATACTCCTGATAGTACGCGTGAAAATGTGGAGGATTATGTTCCCCTGGAGCACAATAGATTCTAATTATGATGCCGTAAAACATTGATATCGTTGGCATATATTCATTTTACCATAACAAGTTAGTAAGTAGTTTAACGTATAATACCAAAATCACTATTTAAACTTCCCCCTCCCCACTTAAGAGCTTGTTTTGCGTAAACCCTTGTTTGTCACACCAGAACTAAATTCAGGGCATTGTTTCAGGTTTGCCAAGGCAAATAGACTGCGTCTCGTAACTTATTGGTTTTAAGAGATTCTGAAATAAATTCAGAATGACATACTAATTAGAGTTTGTGTATAAATGTCTTTTTGTCGTCATGCCGGACTTGATCCGGTATCCGGAAAGCATTGAAAACACTGGATTCCGGCTTAAGAACTACCGGAATGACAGATAGAGAGACTGACTTTATACACAGACTCTAATTACATATGCAGGGATGAAATATTACAAAATATGTGATATAATATTTATGGTGAGCGGTGACTACTGGTCCAAGTAACCGGTTCGAGGTCTAAGGCCGGGGCGTCAGGACATGATCCTGATTATCAGGAGCGCCGACCTCAGTGTAGCACCGTCTCACCACCCTTATCCCCCTGCCCTTTTTATAAATGCCTCAAAAATCATCCGTGAGAGTTCACTGTCTCTATCCCGGCCACTGGTTTCATGCTTTAAAACCCTCTCCGGGTGCCATTGAACACCGACGAGGAAGGGATAGTCTTCCTTGTAAATACCCTCGATTATGCCATCCTCTGCCTCTGCAAAGGATTTCAGTCCATCCCCGAGGTTTGAGACTGCCTGGTGATGGAATGAATTGATGGTGAACTCTGAAGACCGAAGGTTTAAGACAGGGGCAAAGGAATCGATAATCTCAATAGTATGCAGACCGCTTCTGTGGTCGATGGCATTGTTAACCTGTAGTTCAATATCCTGATAAATCGTCCCTCCAAGGGCAACATTTACGAGCTGCATACCGTAGCAGATTGCAAGGACAGGCTTCCGTCTCTTTAAAATCTCCGTTAAAAGGCCAAGTTCAAAGTCCGTCCTTTCTTTTTTAACAAAATTAAACCTTTCAAGGGGCACTGATATCTCCTCTCTGAGATACTCAGGCAGCAGGTCATCTCCCCCTGACAGCAGAAGGCCGTCTATCATATTGGCAATCCGGCTGATATCATCCCTCACAGGTGCGATAATCAGGGGCAGACCTCCGGATGACGCAACGGCAGAGACATAATCCTGCCTGAGCTTAAAGGTCTCATTATCCATATCAGCAGTTATACCGATAACAGGCTTCATTTAAATAAAACACCTCATTTCAAAACCCTTCCGGAGACGGTTCCCGTCAGCTCACAATCCCTCAAAGCCAACGCACCATTGACAAATACATGGACAACGCCTTCCGGTCTTTTGTAAGGCTCTTTAAACGTGGCCCTGTCAATAATTCTATCATAATCGAATACGGCTATATCCGCATAATACCCCTCTTTTATGAGTCCCCTGTTCTTGAGTCCAAAAGTCTCGGCAGGAAGGGATGTTATCTTTTTTATTGCATCCGGCAGGCCCATAAGCCCTTCGTCCCTCACATACCTGCCGATGAACCTCGGAAATGTGCCAAAACCCCTGGGGTGTGGTTTTCCAATGCGGGTTGGCCCTGACAAAGACCTGACAGAGCTGTCTGACCCTATCATTGTATATGGAAGACAGAGGAATTGCCTGAGGTTGTCCTCATTCATGGAAAAGAATATCGCCCCTACCCTCGCCTCTTCCTCTATAACAAGATCGATCAGGACATCCACAGGCTTTTCCCCCAGCTTTAAAGAGATATCAAGGATATTTTCGCCCTCCATCCACCTGTTTTCATCTCTTGTAACTGATGAGATATAAACACCACCCCAGTAGTCATCTCCCTTTTGCCCAATCTCCGACTTTATCCTTGCCACCATTTCAGGGTCCCTCAGACACCTCAGCTCATCATCCACTCCGCCCTCATAGACCCATGAAGGCAATATTGTATCAAGGTCAGTGCCGGCTGCAACGTAGGGATAACGGTCACAGGTCAGACTGATCCCCTTACCCCTGACACTATCCATTAACTCAACAACCTGCTCTATCTTCCACCAGTTATGCCTGCCTGCTGTCTTTATGTGTGATATATGGACTTTAACCTGAGCCTCTCTTGCAATCCTGATAACCTCTTCAATGGACTCCAAAAGGGCGTCACCTTCACTCCTCATGTGGGATGTATAGATTCCGCAAGGGTTTTCAGATGATAAAACCCTTGAAAGCTCCGCAGTATCGGAATAAACGCCGGGCGGATATATAAGCCCTGTTGATAGCCCGATTGCACCGTCTCTTATGGCATCCGACAGCAGTCTTTTCATTGCGGACAGGGCGTTTTCGTCAGGGGGATTGCTCTTATAACCCATTACTGATGCCCGGATGTTTCCGTGGCCGCAGAGTGTTGCAAAGTTTATTGCAATGCCCCTGCTTTTGAGGATAGCGAAATATTCGCTGAACGAGGACCACCTCTCCTCAATGCCCAGCTCCATTAAATCCTGCTCCCTCCGCTCAGCTGCCTCACCATATAGCGGAGCTGCAGACAGGCCGCAGTTGCCGTTTATCTCAGTGGTTACCCCCTGGAAAAGCTTACCCTCCGCCCTTCCGTCAGCCAGAATTGTAAATTCCGAGTGTGCATGGCTGTCGATAAATCCCGGAGTTACTGTAAGCCCCGCTGCATCAAGCACTACCCTTGCATCAACCGCATCCCTGCCGATATAGACTATCCTGTCTCCCTCTATCCCGACATTTGTCTCTATCGGCTCCATTCCGCTGCCGTCAATAACAACGCCGTTTTTTATGAGACAATCAATCATGTTTTTATCCTTTCACAAAGAGGCATGTTATAAACCCTATTTTACACCACAGCAACAGGATTTTTGGGTTCTTTCTCGTTTTAAGGGATAAAAAAACGTGCAGGATAGGTTAAAATATTAAAATAAAGGCTTCAAAAAAATAGATTCCGGCTTAAGAACTGCCGGAATGACAGATTTGGGAACCGGAATGACAGATTTGAAAGTGGAGCATTAAAACATATTGAAGACCGTCCTGGTAATAATAATACTTCTGACATCATTGACAAGCATCCATACAACTGCTGCTGCCGGGGAGGATGAGCGTATACTCCTGGGCAGGTGGACGCAGGATGAACTGGGCCGCATTATAAGTGAAGCATCTGAAATCAGGGATGTTGGCAAACGCATAGACTTCCTTTCCGGACGGTTTCTGGGCGTGAAATATCAAGCGTCAACATTAATTGGAGATATGAACACACCGGAGGTCTTTGTTATAGATCTGCAGGGGGTCGATTGCTTTACATATCTTGATTACATTGAGGCGATGAGGCTGTCAAGGTCCTTTTCTGAATTTAAGGAAAACTTAAAAAGAGTGAGATACCGGTCGGGAAAAGTTGCATTTGAAAACAGGAACCATTTTTTTACTGACTGGAGCGTCTTTAATTCAGCCTATGTTGATGATATCACCGGAAAGATCGGTGGTCTCAGGACAAAAAGCATCCGGAAAGTGCTGAATCTCAGGAAAGACGGGACTTATTTTCTGCCCGGAATTACACCCAGAGAGCGGGAGATTCAATATATCCCCTCAGACGCTATTGATGAAACCGTTATAAAGAGGCTCAGAACAGGGGATTACGTCGGGATTTATACCAAAATACAGGGGCTGGATGTCACGCATACGGGAATTATTATAAAAAAGCAGGGCAGGGTTTATCTGAGGCATGCCTCTTCAGCAAAGACCAAAAGGAAGGTGATTGAGCAGGATTTGATTGCATATATCTCAAAAACACCGGGCCTGATCGTGCTCAGACCTAAAGAGTGAAAACCCCTGTAAATAACAATAGGGGCCTGATTCAAAAGCGCGGGATGCGCAGGCTGGGAGTGCACACGTCCATTGCCAACGGCATTCACCTGTCTTTAAAGAGGGCCAAAGCCCTGTGTTGCAGCACTGTTCAGATATTTTCACATAATCCAAGAATCTGGGCCACAAAAAAGATAAATAATGAAGAGATTGAAAATTTCAGGGAACTAAAGACAGTCCTTGATATCAGACCTGTCTTTATCCATTCATCCTACCTTATAAACCTTGCCTCTCCGGACAGGGAGGTCAGAAAAAAGTCCATAAATCTGCTATCCCATGAAATACAGACTGCGCATCTGCTGAGGGCTGACTATATTGTGCTGCATCCGGGAAAGGCAGTGGGCCGGGATATTAAGGAGGCAATAGGCAGGGCATCAGAGGCCCTCTCCTTATCATATAAAAACACCGATGGAGGGGTGGGTATTTTACTTGAAAATACAGCAGGACAAAAGGGAGATATCTCATCTACCATACCCATGATCTCTGAAATTATTGAAAACACCCCTCCGGGATGTGTGCAGGGTTTATGTTTCGATACCTGCCACGCCTATGCTGCCAGATATGATATCACTAAAATGGAAGGGCTTGAGAGGCTGAAAGGGGAAATCATAAAGTATATATCTCCACTGAAGGTTGAACTCATACACCTTAATGACTCAAAAAAGGGATTTGCCTCAGGGGTGGACAGACATGAGCATATTGGTGAGGGAACCATCGGACTCTCGGGTCTTGAGCGGTTTCTCTCCTTCCCGTTCTTCAATGCAGTGCCCCTGATACTTGAGACCCCTAAAAAGTCTGATGACGACGACTGGAAAAACCTTGAAAAAGTGAGAGAGTTGCTCGGATGGGATGAAGCCGGGTGTCAGCCAAAGGTTGATGAAATCCATATCCCCACATAATGGGTCAGAACTATAACGATTGCAGCTATAGAGAGGTGCTCGGCAATTACCTTCACGGGATTAGTCTTCTGTGTCCTGGCCATGGCGTAACTGAGAAGACACAACGCCGATAACCCCCATGCCATGCTTACAAACACTGCCACCAGGAGATCGAAGAGCAAAACAGGAATAATAAATGTCAATGAGAAGAGAAACTTGGAAAAAAAAGTGGCCACTGTTGCCAGCCATATCTCTTTCACTGTATGTCTGTTTTCAGATTCCTCGGAGATATGAATACCCAGGGCGTCTGAAAAGGCGTCCGCTATGGCAATCGTTAAAATACCCCCGATAACAACAGGCTTTGAATGTGTACCTGAATACAATCCAACCATTAAGCCAAGTGTTGTAATAATGCTGGAGGTTAATCCAAAACTGAAACCTATGTTCAATGAGTGATTTTTAATCATATCTATATTGATGTTTGGAGATTCTGAATCAAGTTCAGAATGACAGATAATCAAGTTCAGAATGACAGATAACGACATACATTGTTTTTTTCTGTTTGTGTAACAAATGTTTAATCAGCTAAAACTCTGTATTTATTTGCCGGTTTACTAATATGGCTGTTTTTCAGTTAGAGATTGCTTCGCTCCGCTCGCAACGACAAAAATGGCCATTTTCAGACTTTTTATGGCTTCATCAAAGATACCTGCTTATTTAATTGTAACAGGTTACAGCACTGGATTGAAAATGGTTTGAACCTGAATTAAAAAAAGGGAGAAGCACGGGGCTTCTCCCTTTTTAGAATTACGATTCAAAACAGGACTATACAAGAAGTGGAGCAATAACAAGAGACACTATGGACATCAACTTGATAAGTATGTTCATTGAAGGACCTGAGGTATCCTTAAACGGATCACCCACTGTATCACCTACAACAGCGGCCATATGAACATCCGATCCCTTACCACCATAGTGGCCCTGCTCAATGTACTTCTTTGCATTATCCCATGCACCGCCGGCATTTGCCATCATCAGTGCAAGTAATACCCCTGTTACTGTTGCACCTGCCAGCATACCGCCAAGGGCCTTGGGTCCAAGAAGGAAACCAACAAGGACGGGAGCGAATATGGCAACCACCCCCGGCAGCACCATCTCCTTGAGGGCAGCTGAGGTACTTATATCAACACACCTCTTTGTATCTCCCTTAACTCCCTCTTTTCCTTCAAGAAGTCCGGGGATTTCCCTGAACTGACGCCTTATCTCTTCAACCATCTTCATGGCTGCCTTTCCCACAGAGGTCATTGTAAGGGCACCTATGAAGAAGGGGATAACGCCTCCGATGAGGAGACCTATGACCACAATAGGGTCGGTTAATACTATAATAAATTCCTTGCCGGTCTTTGCAGTTATAGACTGTGTGTATGCCGAGAAGAGGGCAAGTGCAGTGAGTGCTGCAGAACCTATCGCAAAACCCTTGCCGATTGCAGCTGTTGTGTTTCCGAGCGCATCAAGACTATCGGTAATCTTCCTTGTATCCTCACCGAGGCCTGCCATCTCCGAGATACCACCTGCATTGTCTGCAATGGGGCCGTAGGCATCAACACTCATGGTCACTCCAATCGTTCCAAGCATACCGACTGCAGCTATACCTATTCCATAGAGTCCTGCAATCTTGGAGGCTATAAAGATGATAACACATATAGCAAGAACCGGAAGTGCCGTACTCTCAAGACCTACAGCAAGACCTGTGATAATATTTGTTCCTGCACCTGTCTTGCTTGATTCAGCTATCTTTCTTATCGGAGATGCTGATGTGTAGTACTCTGTCAATAGTCCAATCGATATCCCTCCGAGTGAACCAACGAATATTGTCCAGAAGACCGCATTGCTCACTTCCATTGCCGAACAGGCAAAATAGGAGAAGACAAGGAAGAGGGCTGCAGCGATAAAGGTGGAATACCTCAGTGCCGCCGCCGGATTAAACTTCTCAAGCACCCTCATTGAGAATATGCCGATTAAGGATGCAATAAAACCCATAACAGCTATGGTGATCGGCAGGATCATCAGGGTAGAGCTGCTGCCAAGCTGTGCTATCTGGGAACCTGCCACTGCTGTAGCGCCAAGGGCTATTGTAGCAATGATTGAACCAACATAGGACTCAAAAAGGTCGGCGCCAAGGCCTGCAACGTCCCCGACATTATCACCTACATTGTCTGCAATAACACCAGGGTTGCGGGGATCATCCTCCGGAATTCCTGCCTCAATCTTTCCAACAAGGTCTGCACCAACATCAGCAGTCTTTGTATAAATACCCCCTCCAACACGCATAAAGAGGGCAATGGATGAGGCACCCATGGCAAATCCATTAATCTCATAAGCGTTTGCAGGTGTACCGTAGTTCAGATAAAAGAAGAACACACCTATGCCGATAAGGCCGATACTTGTTATGGAAAGACCCATCACGGCTCCACCGTTAAAGGCAACGGAAAGGGCCCTTGCTGCATCCGGCTTGTACCTGTTTGCTGCCTCGGCAGTCCTCACATTTGCCTTTGTTGCAGACATCATACCGAAATATCCTGCAACAACGGAACAGAGGGCCCCGCTGACATAGGCAATAGCAGTACCCGGCCCAAGGCTGGGAACAAACCAGACAAGTACGGCAATGGCTGCTACAACAAAAAAGAGGATTGAGTACTGCCTCTTCAGATAAACCATTGCCCCGGCATGTATCTCGTCGGCTATTTCAACCATCAGCCCGGAACCGGCCGGTTGACTCGCCACTCTCAGGTAAATAATCAAAGCGATTATTAAACCACCTGCGCCCAATATGGGCGCATAACTTGTAAATGCTTCCATTAAATATACCTCCTGTAAGATTTTTAATATATTCCGGCAAAATGCCTGTATTCAAAAATAATGCGTCACCCCCGCAAAAGCATGAGTCCGGAAATATGTGATATTACCGGATAGCTGCATTTGCGGAAATAACGGTTATAAAGTTATTTATGTCTTCCATTCCAGCTTAAAAACCGGTGATCACTAAACGTACTTATCTGAAATATATTCCTTGAGGAAATGTATCTCGGCATTGAGTTTCTTGACATGGGTCTTCACCACGTCCCTGATAGAGATGATTCCGGAAAGCTCACCCCTCTCCACGATCGGCATATGGCGTATGCCATTCTGTATCATTACAACCATCACATACTCCACTTCATCCTCAGGCTCTGCAACCAGAAGGTTCTCACTGTGCACCATTATATCCCTGACCTTCAGGTCTTTCATCTGGCATTCGGTACTGGCCACAATCTTGAGCACATCTCTTTCAGTAATCAGACCAACAAGTTTTGTGTCGTGCTCAACTATAAGGGCCCCGATATTTCTCTGCATCATCTTGGATGCAGCGTCGGTAATCGAAGACTCGGCTCCTACAGTAATTAATTCTCTACCCTTGTCATTTAAGATATCCTTGACTTTCATAATGTTATATCCCTCCCCGTCATCTTGGAATATGTTATTGCCAGGGTTCTATATCCCATATGAGCGAGTTTTGAATAAGGGAAATAGACAATCGTGTAAAAAACAAACAAAAGGTGAATGAAATACATGGGATATGCAAGGGAAGCAATCCCTGCCAGCCTGATAACTTCCGTCAGTATGCCGGTGATGGCAAGCAGGAGTATCATGACTACAAAGGTCCAGTCAAAGGACGAGCTCCTTGTATCAAAGCCCTTATCCTTTGTCCTGTTGAATATCAAGATCAGGACTCCGACAATAAGTGCAAGCGCACTCAGGTTGGCAAGCCATTTCATTGGATCCGTCAGTGGAATGGGAGAATGTATTTTGGGCACATAATAGTAGTAGGTTATCCATATTGTGGTTATCAGGAGGCCCAGGAATGCATAGAAGACAAGCATATGGCCGTTTTTGCGGTCTGCATTGACCTCGCACTTCTCAAATCTCTTGTGGGTCAGAATCTCTACTACTGTCTCTACAAGGGCCGGAACAAATCCCTTTGAATATGACAGGCCGTTCTGTTTGCTCATTTTTGTCCAGAAACCGTTCAGACTTATAAGGTAGCTGATACCGGTAAGGGCAACTGCAGACATAAAGATAATCTCAATGTAGCTGATCGGAAAGAATTTGGAATAGACTATCTTGTCGCCTTCCGGAATCCCGAGATGACCTGTTAATCCAAGCACGGCTAAAAAGAGTGCAAACGGAATCGCGAGTGCCACAAGTGTCTTCTTGGGATCGGTCACGACATTTCCCATGAAAGCCGGAACCGCGTTCTCCTTTATAACCTTCTGTCTCATTACACTGAGCACGTCCCCGGGCCTTGCACCCCTTGGACAGTATTTTGTACAGTCGTTACAGTTATGGCAAAGCCAGATATCGGGATCAGCTGCAAGTTCATCTTTCATTCCCCACTGGGCCATAACCATCTCCTTCCTGGGAAACGGTTTATTATCAGGAGACATGGGGCATACAACAGAACATGTTGCGCACTGATAACACTTTTTTAATGTATCACCACCGGCTTCCTTCAACTCCCTTACAAACTGAATATCCGGTGTTATTATATTGTCCGGCATATACAACCTCCCTTATTTAGTCATGGTCATTTACATATAACCTTTATTTAAAATCCTTTATATGGATTTGGTCCGAGTTCCTTCAGTCTCTCTGAGAATTTATCAAGTATCTCCGGAAGCTTATCCCATTCATTGATAGCAAGCTGCACCTGCTGAACCCGCTCTGCCTCAAGCATCAGCCTGTCAAGTGTCTCCTGGACCTTTCCCAACCTCTCATTCGCCACCTGACTTCCCTTGATAAAGTGACACTGGTAATCATCGCCATACTTGCATCCAATCAGCATAATACCGTCAATACCTTTTGAAAGAGCGTCTGCAATCCAGACAAGGTTTGTTCCGCCAAGACACCTGAGAGAAATAAACCTGAAATTAGGACTGTACTGTATCCTGTTCTGACCGGCAAGGTCGAGTGCAGGATAGGCATCATTCTCACAGATAAGCCCCAAAATGAACGGCTCCTCACTCTCGTCAGGCACATCAACCGATCTTATCATTGAAGATATCATGTCAATGCTGTAGTTCTTGAAATTAATGATCCTCTGCGGACAGGCCCCCATACAGGTACCACAGCGGCGACAGCGGTATGGATGTTCCTGAGGTGTGCCCTTTTCATCTTCGTCAAGGACACCGAATGGACATTCAACAGTACATCTGCGGCACTGAGTACACGACTCAAGCCTGAATTCAGGAAATGTCTGATCCCCCGACCTCGGATGCACGGCCTTGCCCTGAGAGGTAAGCTCGAGGCACTGTATCGCCTTAAGAGCAGCCCCGGCTGCATCAGCCGATGCCTGGAGTGCATCCATGGGATGCCTTACAGCCCCGGCAGCGTATATGCCCGTCCTCCTCGTCTCATATGGAAAACAGATAAAGTGGGAATCCGGAAAGCCGTACTTGAGATGCGGCATCTCAGGGCCCTGCCTGTAGGAAAGATTCAGCGAAATAGGAACGGGCTCAAGCTCCTCGGTCACACCGTCCGTTGTCTCCTTTTTCGTAATAGTTCCTATGTATTCAGGGGTCAGATTGTTGACCTCGTAATCCTCGGGGATCATGTTTGTCA
Source organism: Nitrospirota bacterium (assembly GCA_035873375.1). NCBI lineage: Bacteria > Pseudomonadati > Nitrospirota > Nitrospirota bacterium. The sequence goes on from JAYWMQ010000037.1 coordinate 12,046, forward strand.
GCATGCCGGTGGCAAGAACAACTATGTCAGCCTTTATCCTGACTGTCTTGCCAAGCAGGAGATTGTTTACCTCAACAAGCAGACTGCCGTCCGCTTCCTCTTCGATACCAAGTATCTCTCCCTTTGCAAGGAATATCCCTTCATCATCCTGGGCTGCCTTGTAGAAGTTTTCATATAATCCGGGTGTCCTCATATCCTTGTAGATAATGTAGGCACCGGCATCCGGATTAGACTCCCGTACGTACATGGCCTGCTTTAGAGAGACATTACAGCAGACACTTGAACAATAAGGCACATGGGCCTCATCCCTCTGCCCTGCACACTGCACAAAGACAACACTCTGAGCCGGCTTGCCGTCTGATGGTCTTGCTATCTTGCCATTCAGGGCTATCTCTTCCATCTCAACATTGGTAACAACATTCTTGAATTTTCCATAACCAAGATTGTCAAGCTTCGATGCATCATAAGGCTTCCAACCTATTGCATAAACAATTGCACCAATGGTGAACGTCTCTTCAGAGCCGCCCTTATCTACGGTAACATCGTACATCCCCGGCTCTCCGGCTATATTTTTAATAGTTGTAGATGTATATATCTTTATATTTTCGTTATCATTCGCTGCCGCTATCTTTGAATCAATACCGGGTTTCTCGAGTTCTGTAAAAGGTGCTTTTGTCGGAAGGACCTTGTACATCTTTTTTGACCAGCCGCCAAGTTCAGCCTCTTTTTCAACAAGCACTACCTGACTGCCTGCCTTTGCAGCCTCAATGGCAGCAGTCAAACCTGTCACACCGCCACCCACAACGAGAATGGTCCTGTTAAGGTCGGTAATCTTCGGCTCAGGCGGCGCAGACTTACTGGCCCTTGTTATCCCGAGGCTGAGATAATCCTCTGCCATTGCCTGGGTCTCCTCTGTATTCGGAGGATGAGACCATACAACGTGTTCTCTCAGATTAACCCTCTCCGTTACATATTTTAAGGGATCATAGTCAAACACATCATAATTGACCCTCTGGGAACAGGCCGCAACAACAATCTTGTTAACCCCTTCATTGTTAATGTCATCCCTGATAATCTGGGCACCTTCCTGACTGCAGAGAAATGGATGTGTCCTGCATATCTGGGCCTTTGCAATCTTCTGAAGATTCTCTATATTCAGCGATTCACCAATACCACAATCTGTACAGATATATATTCCCAACTTGCTTTCACTCATAAATCTCTACCTCCTCACCAGACTTTGTATACTCTTTAAAGCAGCCCCGGTGGCACTCTGCACCGAAGTAGTGACATCATTAGGCCTACCGGCAACTCCCGCAACATAAATACCTGCTGCCTGGCCTTCCGATATTGCAAAACTGCTCTCTTCCGTCTTTATCGTTGATACAAGGCCATTGTTTTTCAGAGCTGATTCCATCCCGGCAGCCAGCACCACCATATCCACCTTCTGGTGTACCTTGCCACCACCAACTATATCCTCTGCCGTAACGATCGCCCCTCCGTCACCATCCTCTTCAATCTTGGCAACCTTGCCCTTTATCATCTCTATATTCTCATCCGACTGTATCTTTCTCAGGAAATCCTCATACTTGCCGGGAGTCCTGAGGTCTATATAAAAGATGTATACTTTTGATTCAGGATTCTTCTCCCTGATATATGTAGCCTGTTTCATGGATGCCATGCAACATACTGCGGAACAGTAGGGGAGGTGATTTTCATCCCTTGATCCGGCACACTGTACAAAGGCGATACTCTGCACATCCTTTCCATCGGAAGGCCTCTGGATCTTGCCCTTTGTCGGCCCGTTCGGTGCAGACAGCCTTTCCATCATCATATTCGTAATGACATTCTTTATCTTGCCGAATCCAAGGTTCTCCATCTTTGTTGCATCATAGGGATTCCAGCCGGTGGCCGTGACTATACTGCCTACATTGAGCTCAACTGTCGAGGGCTTCATGTCAAGGTCTATGGCGCCGTACTTGCAAACCTTAACGCACTCGGAGCATGCCGACCCCTTACAGGCCTGTTCGTCAATCACATGCCTCATCGGAAATGCCATGTCATGCGGACGGTATATAGCCTTTGTTTTATCCATGCCGAAGTTATAGTCATTCGACCTCTCTGCAGGGCAGGCCTCAACACACTTGTCGCAAGCAGTGCACTTCTCGTTGACATACCTCGAATTGACCTTTATACTGACATTAAAATCTCCTTCGCTGCCGCTTATGCTCTCAACCTCGGAGAGGGTATAAAACTTTACTTTCGGATTCTGCTTGATACGCCTGAAGTTTATCTCCAGACCGCAATAGGGTGGACACAGTTTCGGAAAATACTTGAATAACTGGGCAACCCTTCCGCCAAGATAAGGATTCTTCTCGACAATCGTTGCGTCATATCCGGCCTCAGCAGCTTCAATAGCAGTGGTTATACCGCTTATTCCGCCACCGATTATAAGAATACTCTTTTGATCTCCCATATTTATCCTCCGTTTACTTTGAAAATTCAAGCTTTCAGACTGTTAGAGAAACAATCTGAAAACTTGAACTCTCAAAGCAGGAATTATTTGGATGGACAGGGATAAACACCCTGCCCATCCAAATATGAATTAGTCTACCAGCTGAACGTATGGGACCTTTTTGACTTCCCACTCGCCTGTATCAACATCGTACCTGGAATTCACAAAACACTTCCAGTTGTCATCGTCAATAAAATCGTGATCTCCCCTGTAATAATAACCAGGATACCTCGACTCCTCCCTGAAGAGAATATGACGTGCATGGGCTTCAACTGAAAGGATCCTGTGGTAATTCTCCCAGCATCTCATCAGCTCATGGAGGTCGGCAGCGGCCATCTTGGCAGCGTCCTCTTTAAGCACCTGGAGCTTCCTGAGACCTTCTTCAAGCATGGCCTTGGAAGTCATATACCAGGTGGAGCAACCACCAAAGTACTCGTCGGCAATCTTCTGGAGCCTTGCCTGGAGCATCTTTGGTTTGATGTAGTTGGGGTTCATTGCAGGATCGGTTGTGGCATTCTTGTACTTCTCGAATACCTCGTAAGGGAGATAGATATCAGAAGCAATCTCGTCAACGTTCTGTTTCAGAGTTGGAACGTAATCCTTGTTGTCAAGGATGAATGCAGTGGCATTCTTTGCCGCAATCCTTCCCTCTGCATGGGAGCCTGAGGAGAACTTGTGACCTGATGCGCCACAGATGTCACCCATCATAAAGAGTCCGTCAACGGTTGACATCCTGTTGTATCCCCAGTTCCACTCGGCAGGTGCGCCCAAATCATCCGGGCCGCTTACCCAGAAACCTGCACAACCGGCATGAGAGCCGAGGAGATATGGCTCAGTAGGCATAATCTCGGAAGGGGTCTTGTCCGGCTCGACATTCTCACAAGCCCAGAGTCCGGCCTGACCGATACACATGTCAAGGAAGTCCTCCCATGCCTCAGCCTCAAGATGTTTGATCTTCTTCTTGGCCTCTTTTTCACCAAGTTTCTCAACAAATTCCTTGTTGATGGCCTGCATTGCTTCATGGGTCCTCATGATGATCGGCCCTTTGCCCAGTTTCATATCTCTCATCATCAGATGGTTCCTGATGGCGGTACCCATCTTGTCGACATAGCTACCGTACTTGGTCCTTGCCTCTGCAAGGGCCTCTTCATTTGCACAGTAGTCTTCACCAAGGCTATTGGTTGCCTTTGCCTTGAAGAAGAGGAACCATGCGCCGACAGGACCATAGCCGTCCTTGAATCGTGCAGGGACAAACCTGTTCTCCATCATCGTCAGCTCAGCGCCAACCTGCATGCCGAGGGCATAACCTGAACCGGCGTTCCATACAGGATACCATGCCCTGCCCTTACCTTCTTCAGATGACCTTGGCTTGAAGACGTTAACCGCTCCACCGGCACCAAGGCACATTGCTTTAGCCTTAAAGAGATAGATCTTGTTTTCTCTCACGCTGAAACCGGCTGCTGCTGCAACCCTGTTCTCAACATTGGCATCCTTAAAGAGCTTGACTATAAATACCCTTTCAAAATGGTTCTCTTCCATTCCGGTTGCCTTCCTGTTAATCTCAAGGGCCTTCTTTGCAGCCTCTGCAACGATAACCTTGTAGGACTCACCGTTGATCATGATCTGCCATCTTCCGGACCTGACAGGTGTTCCACCGTCCTTCAGCATCGCCTTGCCGGCATCCTTTGCCTGAAAACCGTCAAGAGAAAAACCGTCATCACCCTTCTTCCAGATTGGGAGTCCCCACTCCTCAAAAAGGTGGACTGAATCGTCAACATGCCTTCCAAGGTCATAAACCAGGTCTTCCCTGATTATGCCCATAAGGTCGCTCCTGACATACCTGACATAGTCTGCAGGGTCATTCTCGCCCATATAGGTGTTGATAGCTGAGAGACCCATGGCAACAGCGCCGCTTCTGTCGGTTGCAGCCTTGTCGATCATGGTTATCCTGATCCCCTGAGGAGTTGCCCAGCGTGCAGCCTCATAAACAGCACCACAAGCGGACATACCACCACCGATAACGAGGAGATCGGTCTCAATCTCGACAACCTCAGGCTTCTCGCAATATGAAAATGTACATGTTTCTTTTTCCATGTTTAAGCCTCCTTAAATTACTTTATTGTGGGCAATGTTACGCCCGCACCCTGCTGGGTAAAATGTCCGGGCTCCTTGATTTTTGAAAGATCAGCCTCAGGTTTCCCTGCATAAGGATCAACGGAACCCTCCGCAGTTGTCCTGATTGGGAACTTGAATCTCTTCAGTGTACCGTTTCTGAACTTGACCGTCCACATAATAGCATCGGTACCCCTGAGAGGAATAACATTTCCACCAAGGGGATTGAAATCCTGATACCCCCTGATCTCGATGCCCTGCTGAGGACAGATCTTAACACAGTTGTAACACTCCCAGCACTGATCAGGCTCCTGATTCCATGCCTTCATCCTGTCACGATCAAGCTTCATCAGGTCATTGGGACAGATGTACATACATGCTGTCCTTTCCTGCCCTTTGCAGCCGTCGCACTTCTCAGTAATCACATAACTTGGCATACTGAATACCTCCTCACATTAGATTTAGGTTTTACTGCAAACAACAAAAAAATCGAGGTCCTCAACACCTCCCTTCACTTAATATTGGTGATTGACGAGTATAATTTTTCAATTGTCAATCGTAAATCATCAATCCTTATGCTCCCTCTGCGTACTTGTGCATCTTTATCTCAACCTTCTCTGAAAGCCCCTGATAGTACTCGCTCAGTATTTTCAGGACCACCGGACGGCTGAACTTGTCTGAAACCTCTTCACCCTCTGAAAGCATCTTCCTCAGCTTTGTACCGCTCAGTATCAGCCTGTCTTCCTTGCTGTGGGGGCATGTCTTCATTGAGGCCATGCCGTCACACTTGTAACAATAGAATGTCCAGTCGATCTTGAGGGGCTTTGTCTCAAGGGCATCCTCGGGTATCTCATCGAATATCTTCTGTGCATCAAAAGGCCCGTAGTAGTCACCCACACCGGCATGGTCACGGCCGACTATCAGGTGGCTGCAGCCGAAGTTCTGCCTGAAGAGTGCATGAAGAAGCGCTTCTCTCGGTCCTGCATATCTCATATCCAGAGGATAACCGCCGACTGTTATCGTGTCCTTGACATAGTAATTTTCAATAAGGGCATCTATTGCGCTCTGCCTGACATCTGCAGGGATATCCCCGGCCTTTAGCTTTCCGAGAAGCATATGGATATAGACACCGTCACATATCTCTATGGCGATCTTTGTCAGGTACTCATGGGAGCGGTGCATCGGGTTGCGGGTCTGGAAGGCTGCAACAGTTGACCATCCCTTATCCTCAAAATTCTTCCTGGACTCCTCGGGCCTCATGTAAACACCCTTGTATTCTTCAGGGAATCTTCCCTCACTCAGCACCTTGACCGGTCCGGCAAGGTTTACCTCTCCCTGTGCCATAACCTTGGCAACACCCGGATGCTCGATATCATCAGTTCCAAATACCTTTTTGCACTCATGCACCTTGTCTATGGTGTATTTCTCCTTTACCGTCATTGTGGCCATCATCTCACCGGACTCTTCATCTACCAGGGCAACATCCTCTCCAATCTTGATACTGTCTGCATTGCCCTTTGTGGTGGAAAGCGTGATAGGGATTGGCCAGAAGGTTCCGTCCGTCATCTTGTATTCATCACATATGCCCTTCCAGTCTTCATATCCCATAAAGCCTTCAATAGGGGTAAAACCGCCTATCCCCATCATTATTAGATCGCCCGTCTCCCTTGAGGTCATCCTCACATCGGTAAGGGTCTTGGCTCTTTCTTTCTCTTCTTTCAGCTCATCACCCTCAAGCAGCAGGGGCTTAAGCTTTTTCTCTTTACCATGTGGATTTACCAGTGCCATAAAATCCTCCTTAGTTATTTAGTCATTGTCATACAAATACGGAAACCATTCAACAGTCTCCGCACTTACACTTTTCCCCTATTCACCAAGGATAGAGCAGATATTGGCAAAGATTTCGTCAATATCTCCTGTACCCTCAACTGTCTTCAAGATACCTTTATTCTTATAGTATTCAATAAGGGGAGCTGTCTGGGCCTCGTAAACTTCAAGTCTCCTGCGGATGGTCTCCTCCTTATCATCATCCCTCTGATAGAGTTCTCCACCACATTTATCGCATACACCTTCTTTCTGTGGGGGTGAAAAATAGATATTGTACATCTGACCACACTGCCTGCAGGTTCTCCTTCCGGTGAGTCTCTTCATCAGGATATCCATGTCAACATCTACACAGAGGGCAACCTGAAGGGGAATGTTTGTCTCTTCCAGAACCTTGTCAAGCACTTCCGCCTGAGCAGTATTGCGCGGGAACCCGTCAAGGATAAAACCCTTTTTGCAGTCATCCCGGGTAAGTCTTTCCTTGACAAGACCGATTACTACCGAGTCAGGAACAAGCTCTCCCTTGTCCATATAGGCTTTTGCTTCTTTTCCGAGGGGGGTGCCGTCTGCAACGGCCTTTCTGAGGATATCTCCTGTGGAGATCTGGGGGATGCCGTACTTCTCAACAAGCTTCTTGGCCTGCGTCCCCTTCCCTGCTCCAGGTGCACCAAGCAGTACTATTCTCATTAAAATACCTCCTATTGTATAGATTTTTGGTTTATGTATTAGCTCAGGAAACGCACTATAGTACATAAAGAAAAAGTTTTATTTCAAGAAAAAAATTACAATCACAACATAAGATTTTCTTATATTTTTGATGGGGTTTTTCCAATTAAGACCAAATCATGCCATAGGGATAAGGTTATGGCGGGTGCAGGGGATTGCCGGAATTGACGGAAGAGAGCATCAGGAAAGAGTCAGTCCTTCTATAACCCCGGCAGAGACCTACCTGTCGGAGGAGATAGCTTCAAAACCTCTTGTCATTCTGCTCTTCACTCTTTTACGCCTAAAAACAAATATAATAAAAATACCACTACCCACTAAAAGGTACAGGGCATTGTTTATAACGTAAAGCACGAGGGCAAGGCCCAGCCTGATGACCGTCCTGAGAGTTTTGTGATTACCAATCTGTCCGGCAATGGCGGGAGACACCCTGTAATAAAACCTGGTCAATACCCTTCCGGGAGGATTTGTGAGGAGATAATCGTCCCTGAAGTCTCTGAGCACCTTGAGCTCGGAATAGAGGGGACTGCCGGAGGCGGCAGCGGTTATTAAGCAGCCGCCCTTCCTTTTGCCGTCTCTGCCGTCACTTTCAATGGGCGTCACTCCTGTCCGGCGGCCCCAGTAGGGATTGTATCCCTCTTCAGCAAAGATGTACCAGGCAGTAGCCCCGACATGCACCCTGCTGAGATATTTCCACTCAAACCCTGTGGTGACCCCGTCATGACAGGCTGAAACAATACCTTTGCCGTTGTTATTGGTGGCGGATGTCATGGCCTTGCGGAGTTCAGAAACATAAATGCCTGATTTGCCGGTCTCACCGGTTATCTGATAGGCAACCGCCATCTGGGCCGTTCCTTCAAACCAGACACCGTCCCTGTCATTATTGAAGTCAAACCCTTTAAAACCGTGATGTTCAATATAGGCATTGCCTTCTGCCCAGTTGAGGGCAGGATAGTAACCGTCCATTGCCATTACAGCCCATGCCTGTATATCAACGGGGATGTTGGGACTGCCGAGTTTGTTCGGATTTTTATTTATGGTGCAGCCATCATCCAGGGTCCCTGTCCAGAAGTGTTCACCTTCATCATTCCACATGGATTCAACAAACCCCCTGGCACGAAGTGCCCTCTCCTTCCACCTGCCGTCTCCGGTCTCCTCATAGAGGAGCATAAAAGCGACATATATATCGATGTTATGTTCCGTAGCCTTGTAGAGGAGTTTCTCCTGTCCCCCGGGGTTGGAGGCTGACTTCTCCCAGCCGGCAAAGCCGCCTGTATATCCACCGGCACACCTGTCATCCCTTGCCTCATTCTCTGTCCACTCACCCAGGGTCAATACCGCCTCAAGGTATTGACTACCCCCCGTCTTCCTGTAATAATCAAGCAGGGCGATCATCGGCCAGACTACATTCCCCGTATGAGTGCTCACCATAAATTCGTCCTCATACCAAGTGTAATCTTCCGCATTCCACCATCCCGGCATCCGGACCGTTGCGGTTTTGCCCCTAGGATTCCAGCCCGGGAAGAGGGCCAGATCACCTCCCTGATATCCGTTTCTGAGGCGGCCGTCGGTAAAATAGCGATCGTTATTGACAGCATAGACAAAGGCATCCGCCAGAAGACCGGCCCTTTTGAGATCTTCCGGTTCCCCCCTTGAGAGAAAGGCAATCAGGGCAAGGGCATTGTCATAGCCAAAGGCTACGTTCTTCGTTAAGGTATCGAAATCCGACGATGAAGGAATCGTTTCATAGCTGACAAGGAAACGTGGCTCATCAAGCCTGCTCCTGTTGTAACTGATATCATCGAGGTAGAAGGTTATATCCCGGCCGTCATTCTTATCCGAATTTGTCACCCACGCAAAACCCCCGATAACGTAACTCAGGTCTGCACCTCCAAGGTCTATCGAATACTCCTGCCATCCGTCTGAAAGGGTTATATATCCGGAAGAGACTTTTGGGGAGGAATCAGGATATGTAGTGATGGGAAGCCCTGTTAGCGAATCCCTGCCGACTCCAAGGGCAAAGAACTCCACTCTTTCCCCGCCCTGCTCACCTCTTGCATGAAAGGTGAGTTTCGTGGCCCCTGATAAATCAAACCCTGCGTCAGGGTAGTCACCCCAGTTCTGCAGCGGCACGGTCTCTTCTCCCTCAAGAACGCCATTCATAAAGTACCACCCGCCCCAGTTATTCCCACCTGAATAAAACCTGTTCCTGATACAGGTGGCCCCTGAGAGACAATCGCCTCTAAACCCGGGGGCGATTTCAACCTTGTCAGCATCCCCTGTACTTGAAATCCTGCCGAGGGTGACAAAGTGGTTGCCTGCAGCGGAAAGGTCTGTGTATACGTAAAAGGCACTGTGGTATCTATCCATCACATCGTAAAGATGCTGAAAGGCAAGGTTCAGCCCCGCCTTTTCAGCATCAGCCACTGCTCCGGCGAACAAGAAGATTGCGGAGAACAGGAACAATATACCGCTCCATTTCTTCAAGACAACCTTCACAATCCATCCTCCCTGTTGCAGGTCATTCTCACCATCTCCCGTCCGGAATTATTACCTCAGGCCTCGCTTAACCCTCCCGAATCCCTCGACGCATATGCTCCAAGGTCAACATCCCCGTTGAATCTGCGGTTGATCCTGTCGAGAATGAACAACCTTAAGGCCTTGTGGGTATCGACTGAGAGCAATTTCAACACTTCACTCTCTGAAGCATGCCCCTTTTTCTCCCTGATAATCCTGAAGGCAATCGTTATCCCGTTATCGATATTAATGTAAAAGGTACCGTCATTTTTTATGTCAAGCCTCTTCTTGACCTCTTGCCTTTCACGCTCTCCCACCTTGATGGAGTCGAACTCCAGGAGTACTTCCTTAAGGTGCTCTATACAGGCAACAGCCTTGGCCCAGTGTTCAACGTCTTTGATGGTAAAACCCTTGTGGAAACCCATCACGTAAGAATCCTTCTCCTCTTCACAGGAACTTATGGAAGGTATCTCCTCCAGAAGATCATCCACTCCTATAACCTCCTTGTTCACGGGAATGGAGGCTATGACCTTCTCTATAAAATTTCTGAGCCCCCTGACGTTGCCTTCGGACCAGGACTGCTCCTGAGCAACCCCCAGGGCCTCCTCTTTGATACCTATAACCCCTTTTCCGTACTTGGCAGAGAAGTCAGAGATAAAGTAATAGATAAGTCTTGGAATGTCCGACTTTCTGTCCCTTAGAGACGGCAACTGGACGGAGAAGACATTCAGTCTCTGGTAGAGGTCATTCCTGAAACAGCCTTCTCTGACAAGGGCTGACAGGTCTCTGTTAGTAGCTGTAATAACCTTCACATCCACGCCAATCTCTTCACTGCCGCCGATTCTCCTTATACTCCTCGTCTCAAGCACCCTGAGAAGCTTGGTCTGCAACTGTAGCGGCAGTTCGGCTATCTCGTCAAGAAAGAGGGTCCCGTTGTCAGCCACTTCAAATAGCCCCTTCTTCGAAACAACCGCAGAAGTGAAGGCACCTCTTTCATGTCCAAAGAGTTCACTCTCAAGCAGGTTTTCCGGAATGGCGGCACAGTTGATAGCCACAAACTCTCCCTTTCTGCCCGAATGACCGTGAATCCCCCTGGCGATCAGCTCCTTTCCCGTACCACTTTCACCGATGACCATCACCGGGGAATCACCCTCTGCTGCGATCTCCGCCACCCCAATGGCCCTCACCAGGGCAGGATGGTTCCCGATAAGCTCTGAAAACTTCCCGAGCTTCCCCTTTCTCAGGTCCACGGCACGATTGAGCGCCTCCTCAATATAATCGTCATTGTCAAGCAGCCTTGCCCCTGACACCGCCCCCTCTTTCATGGCTTCCTTCAGCGCCTCAAAACCGTCTACATCCGCCATTGTCGTAACCGCTACAAGCGGTATGTCTTTTCTGTGTTTGAGGAATCTCCTTATAAAGGTATATCCCGCCCTGTTGTCAACACCCACAACTCCGGCACAGACAGGACTCCTCTCACAAGCCACGATCGCTTCCTCAAGGCTAAGGGGCATCACAAAGTCATAATTAAACTTGTTCCTGAAATACCTTGTCATCCCCTCGTCAATATTAAAGAGAACGATACGATCTGAAATCTCCCTTACAAGGAATTTCTCAGCCTTGACAAAGAGATTTGCAAGGTAAAGGATCTTCTCTGTCAGTGTTCCTATCCACGGAGTCCTGCTCTCTTTAAGGACAAAGTCGTTCACACCCTTAAGGAAATCCTCGTTCAGATACTTGTCCTGAACGCACCGGTTCGTCTCTCCGGTAATCATGATGATCTTTGTCCTCGTCGAGACCCCTCTTATGACGTCTATCAACTCCCTTCCGAGCCCGTCAATAACCATGCCTCCCTCTGTCTGGGGCAGGTTCAGGTCTATAACCGTCAGGTCCGGCAGACTGTCTTTAATAAACTTTTCTGCATCCCTGAACGTGAGACAGTGGTGAACCTCCAGTATCCCCTCACCAACCGCACCCTTCAAACTTTTCCTGAGACTCTCCACAACGCCAATCTCGTCATCCACAATCAACAACCTGGGTCTCATCATCCCTCCCCTCACTAAAATTTCCTGATCTTCAACGTCATAACCGTCCCCTTGACATCATCTCCTTCAGTAGTTCCGAGCTCACCGCCCCACCTGCCCAGACTCCTCTCCACATCGCCAAGCCCGTGCCCCCTCCCCCGGAAACCTGACCGGAAACCTCTTCCATTGTCTGTAACCGCGATACATATAAATTCCTCTGAAACGGAAAGACTCACCCTGATCTGAGGATCATCTATCTCACTGACCACGTCCTGGGCGTTCTGAAGGAGATTTCCAAGACAACTCCTCAAATCCTCAGGACTTACCACCATGGTGTCGCTCTTTTTCATGCCCGCCGGGAAGTCGTACTCAAAATCATGGCTTTTCCTCAACTCCATGATTATAGCCTCCAGCCTTTCGCAGTCAACGTAATACTTATCCTTCAACTCCTTCGACATTTCGTCAATAAAGGGACGAATTTTATTTTCAAAGTAATCGATGAGGACCGCCTCGTATTCCTCACGCGTGGGGGATTCACTTCCGACCCTCTCCTGATATCCCGTTATTACGGCCTTGCCTGAATCCAATATCCTCGTCATCTCATCAGGCCCGGCGGTCTTCAATCTCCTGGATTCCTCCAGTGCGGTTTCGAGATGACCTGAGAGGAGCCCCCTGAACCTTGCAACCTCTTCATCATCCTTAATACCCCCCTTGCAGACCTTTGCCCTGTGCAGCACATCCTTTATCCTGTGGAACTTTCTTACAGCATCAACCACTTCCATGCGGGAAGATCTCCTCTTCAGGAATAGCCACGCAAGAAAAAACAGGGTGCCACCGATAAACACGACTATTGCAATAACACCCCACTGAGGCAGCTTCTCTCTTCCCAGACTCCGTACAATCTCTTGCCGTGCCGCTCCGAACTCAGATGTTATTACATCTCTGCGGCCTTCACCTTCTCCAACCCTCTGAAAAACATTTGCAATACGCCTGACCATTATCCCCTCAACCTCTCCCCACTCCGGAATGCTCGGATAGGAGCGGAACTCCTGCCTGATCAGGGTGAGGGGATAGGTGCAAAGTTTCGGGTCCTTGAGCAGGGCTTCAAAATTCCCTATCCTCGGAGAGAGCCCTGCGCCGGGATTACCCCTGAACGAAAGGAATTTCATGAGTTCCTTTGACGCCTCTTCTTCCATGGGACTGCGTGGGGAGTTTATCAAGGCAAGTTGACTGCCACCGGTAAAGATATTTCCAGAAGATACGGCAGGTCCTGACATGGAACCCGCGTTTACAAACCGATCAGGTCTTTCAGCCCCTGCCACTGCGTCCAGGATCCAGGGACCTATGAATATCATTGCGTATTTACCCTTCAGGAAATCAGTCTCGATATCAACAAGACGGAGTGCCTTACCATCTTCGCCTTTCAGTGGGGCACACCCCTTTACCGCAAGGCCGGCATACCTGCTCATCCCCTCTATCGCCTGCTCATCCCCTATCCCCGGGACACCGTTGCCATTGACAATGTTTCCACCCCACCCCCAGATCCAGGTCATGGCACTATGCAGGGTGCTGTAATCATCCCCGGAAGTCGGTATTCCTACAAACCAGACACCCTTCTCTTTCACATTTGCCTTAAATTTCTCACAGGCCCTTTCCAGGTCATCCAGGGTCCTGAGGGATTCAGCCTTTATCCCTGCCTCCTCGAAAAGATCCCTGTTGTAAAACCAGGTCCTGATGTCAAGGACCCAGGGGATTGCATAGTAGCCCCCTTCGCCCGATATCCTGGAACTCTGAAGTGCAGAGTTTATGTATTCTCTCTCAACCGGCTTTACAACGTCGCTAATCTCTTTCAGCACCCCCTTCTGCGCAAGAGCTGCAGTCCAGGTAGAACCTATCTGGACAACATCAGCCCCCTCCTTCACGGCATCATCCAGTATCCTGTGGAGGGGGTTTTTGTGCCAGCCGATAAACATGACCCTTATTATCAGGTCTCCGCCCCTGAAATCAAGCCCCTTCTCCCTCAGGAATCCCTGCCTGAACTTCTCGATACTCCGCAGAATCCCCCTGTTCTCCATCAAAACAAGCATAGACCTCTTCTCATCCTGTCCTATATCTATGCCTGCATACGGATATCTTGCGGCAAAATCTGTGAAATCTTCCGCTGAATAGGCCCTCTCGGGCAGGCATTCACCAGCCATAAGCCAGAGGGTTATTTCAGCACTCAGGGCAAGGGAAGGAGTCAACAGCAACAAAAAAACAGATAAAACTGTAAGTATCCGCATGAACCTCATACCTCTTTCCTGAAGCACACTGAAGTATCTCCCTGAATGGAAATCCGCTCTCATTTCCATGAAAACGTTTTATGGTCTCATTCACGCAATTTTCGGCAATATTCCCTTTCCCCTACATATTACTACAAGGTGGATACCTTATGTTTCTGTTTTTTTATTCTTTGAGCTGTATTTCCTGCAAGAATTCCTGACAAGGTAAGCTATGTTCAGAAAAACCCCTCCGTTACATCTATGGTATAGGTTTCACCATCTGAAACAGAAAAGTTTCTTGTTTTAGTTGTACCGAAATTCGAGCTGCACCCTGAATTATCAGAGATGGAACACTGTGTCAATTCTACGGTGTGAGATCCTGTAGCTACACCGAATATGGTGCACTCACCGGGTTTCATGTCCGCGCCAAAGGCATACTCCTGCATAACCCATGACAATCCCGAGTCAAGGTTATTGATCACCTTCAGGAAAGCAGGCCCGTTCGCGTTCGCCACCACATCGCAACTGGTCTCTCCATCATCACTGCTGCTCCCGCACGAAGTCATGAATACAGCAAGAAGTATTACCAAAAACACCCTTGTCAAGACTTTGAATGTAGTCCTCATAACGTCCTCCTCTTTTTGTTTTTGTACTCTCCTGGCAGCCAGATTCTCCACCTCGCGATCCTCCGTAATTTACAAGTCGTATTGGCCAGCAACGCCAACATTGAACGAGGGCACTGACTAATGAAGTAGAACCAGCCACACAGACAAACACGAACTTTTCCCTGCGGGTAGGAGATAGCCGGCCACAATGGCCGGCTATCTGTGTCACTTGGTCTTATTTCTTCAATGCTTTACGGCGTATAGAAAGTTATTGATACATCATCAAAGAACCATCCCGGCCCCACATAGGTTTTGTAAAAGTAAGGGCCACTATTGCCCTGTTTAAGAGCAAAGCCGATGCGAACTTTTTCCCCGGCATAGGCCGACAGGTCTACAAGCGGATAAGACCAGACATCTCCCGAATTCCCGCTGTAAGTTGTAAGTATAGTCCAGCCGCTCCAGACGCCGGGGGCCGTCTCCTTGGATACCTGAATGCTCGCGTTATCATAGGCTCCGATAGAGAACCACTGCCAGAAACGCAAATGAATCTCCTCACCGGTTGCGATGGCGGGAAGCTCTATGGAGGGGCTTACAAGTGCACCGTTTACATTATCCGGATAATTTCCATCAAGTACCGTACCGGTAAGGTTACTACCCGAATAGGCTTCACTTGGTCCGGCAGTCGGTGACCCAGCCTGCCACATGCCGTTGGATGCCCACCAGCCATCAAGACATCCGGTAAAGTCATAGAGATACGTATCGCCTGAATCTAAAACAATAGTTTGGCCAACGGTTATTGATACGTCATCAAAGAACCATCCCGGCCCCACATAGGTTTTGTAAAAGTAAGGGCCACTATTGCCCTGTTTAAGAGCAAAACCGATGCGAACTTTTTCCCCGGCATAGGCCGACAGGTCTACAAACGGATAAGACCAGACACCTCCCGAATTCCCGCTGTAAGTTGTAAGTGTAGTCCAGCCGCTCCAGACGCCGGGAGCCGTCTCCTCGGATACTTGAATGCTCGCATTATCATAGCCTCCGATAGAGAACCACTGCCAGAAACGCAAATGAATCTCCTCGCCGGTTGCGATGGCAGGAAGCTCTATTGAGGGACTTACAAGTGCACTGTTTACATTATCAGGATAATTTCCATCCAGTACCGTACCGGCAAGGGTACTATTCGAATGGGCTTCACCTGGTCCGGAAGTCGGAACTCCTACTTCCCAGATACCGTTTGATGCCCACCATAAGCCTATGCCATCCTCGAAATCATCGAAGAAGACATATTTTTCAGCAGCTATCTTCCTGATGGCATCGCTCGCCACACCCGACACATTACCCGATTCATCCTTGAACCATGCATATACGAAAACCCTGTCTCCATCCGAGTAGGTGTTCGCGAAAGTGTAGGCGATATCAGCATTATAGTCAGTGGTTGGTGTAACAGCACTCCAGCCACTCGCATCAGGGTCTGGAGCAGCCGGTATGATACCCGTACCATTGTCAGTAATGTAGTAGGCGGCAACACCCACGTCATCCGTAGCTGAAATGCTAAGCGTTACACTGTCCGACGTGGTAGCCACTGCTCCGATATTGATGAATTCGCAACCACTGATTTTCTTCACCGATGTTGTGTTAACCGGCGGATCGACCACTGCAAAGCTCCAGGAATAAACAGCCGCAAGTGCATTGTGCGCCAAATCAGTCACACCTGTGGTCGTTTTTGCAGTATAGGCATGTCCTATGACGAGGTCGTCAACCGGGTCAAAAAGGGCGGCCTTTGAAGTCACATCATACGTTACAGTCCCGGTAACCGAGGCAGAGGCAGTATCATCATAGAGCTTGAACGTGGAAGCCGTGATGGTGGAAGGATCCATCTTTTCCGAGAACGTGGCAATGATTGTAACATCAAGAGCAACGTCAACGGCACTGCTAACAGGATAGGTGGAAACAACAGCAGGCACCGTGCTGTCAGGCAGACAGGCCACTGTCACATCCGTAACATCTGCACCTGAGATAGAACCCGTACCCTTTGTTACACTGCATGTCTGACCGTCGGGATGAGTCAGCACAGTAACGTTGTAGGAAGCCCCGTCGGCAATGGCAGTTGCAAAGGTAAAGGCTCCATCCCCTGTGACAACAAGGTCGTCACCGCCGTTATTCTGCAGAGTCAGCGTTCCTGTAAGGCCGCTGACCGTGCCGCCCACTGCATAGGTATCAGCAGAGCAGAAGACGAGTATACCTGTCACGTCCGCACCCGGAATCGTGCCGCTTCCGTTTATTACTGTGCAGGTCTGGCTGGAGGGCTGTATTGCAACAGTAACACTGTAACTTACACCACTGCTGAGCCTTGTTGCAAAGGCAAAGGAACCGTCCGCTGTTATATCAAGTTCTTCGCCACCGTTAAGCTGCAGGGTCAGAGCACCTGAAAGGCCGCTGACCGTGCCACCCACTGTATAGGTGAAAACCGCACTGCCGTCACCAGTACCGTTACAGACATAGGCGGTATCGTCCACCTCATCAGGGTCGAGTATACCGTCAAGATCATCGTCAAGCCCCGTGTCAATCTTGATCCCGCCATTTTCACAGTTCGCCCCTGGAGATTCACTGCTCACGGAGACGAGGGATTTCAGGCCGTCTGCACCGTCCACTCCGTTGCATACATACGCAGTGTCGTCCACCTCATCCGGGGCGAGTACGCCATCCCGGTTATCGTCAAGCCCTGTATCAATCCTGATTCCTCCATTGGTACAGTTCGCCCCTGAAGGTTCGCTGCTTACGGAAACAAGGGAATTCAGACCGTTTGTGCCATCACCTGTGCCTGTGCCTGTACAGAGATAGGTTGTACTGTCCACTTCTGCCGTGTCGAGTACACCGTCAAGGTTGTCGTCAAGCCCGGTATCGATCTTGATCCCGCCATTGGTACAGTTCGCGCCCGGCGGTTCGTCACTTACGGAAATGAGGGAACTCAGGCTGTCCGTACCGTCCACTCCGTTGCATACAAACGCAGTGTCGTCCACTTCTTCGGTACTGAGTATCCCGTCACTGTTATCGTCAAGTCCTGCCTCTATCTTTATGCCGCCATTAGTACAATTGTCTCCCTCCGGCTCCTGGCTTACGGATATAAGAGTACTCAACCCATCCGAACCAGACCCTCCATCAGAGCCGTTTGTACCGTCTGTACCGTCACAGACATACCTTGTTTCATCAACCTCTTCGGAATCGAGAATAGCATTGTTGTTCTCGTCAAGCCCGGCCTCAATCTTTACGCCTCCATCGGTGCAGTTGTCACCGGAAGGCTCATCACTTATGGATATCAGGGAGAGCAGACCATCTGAGCCGTCTGTACCATTACAGACAATCTGCGTATTATCCACCTCTGAAGAATCGAGTATCCCGTTGCCGTTTTCGTCTATTCCCGTATCAATCGCAATCCCCCCATTTGAACACTCATCTCCAGGAGCAACCCCCGAGGTTTTTACTACCACAGACCGGTCAGTGACGGTTGTGTCATTACCCGACCCCCCACACCCGGCAAACATAAAGATCAACAATACAACAATGACATATAAAAAACTCCTCTTCATTCCCTTCCTCCTTTTTTTGTGTTTTTATCTATTTCCGAGGTGTCAAGTTCTCTCCCTGCATGCACAAATTGAGTCCAAACGCTTCAGCCCCAATGAACAGCAGATGCAAGCCTTTACACCCCCTCCCGAAGGAGGACATATCAAGTTCCGTACCAGTCACGGAAAATCATTAACACTCTATTTTCAAAGGCTTTGTTTCTTTAAGTGTTCCTATGTGTCCGGTCTCCTTTCGGAAAGATCGAAAAACAGTTCCGATAAAATGAAATAACGATAAAGTGAAGGAAAGGGTTAGTTGACTCATTTTCTATCTGCATTTCCGGATCAAAAACCGCGACTGAGGAGAAAAAAGGCTTTATGTTAATATATAGACCGGTCTTGTCAGCAAGTATTGAAAACCCATGGATTTATATAGCATCAAGCCAGGGCCAGGAATGGATATGAATATGGATAATCAGAAGGCGTCAAGGCAATGAGATACATCACTCTGACCTCTGTACTCACACTCATTACCGCAACAGCGTGGTTTCTGACCGGCAAGGCCGGTGCCAGTGCAGACCCTTCGTATACGTTAATAATAACCGGGCTTGTTGGGGGAATAATCATCATACTCGGCGGATGTGAGCTCTTTGCCAACGGCGTGGAGTGTTTTGGCGACAGGTTCGATATGTCCCATGCCACTGTGGGAAGCCTCCTTGCCGCAGTGGGAACCGCCCTGCCTGAAACCATAGTGCCTGTTCTTGCACTGATTTTTGCGAAAGGCGGACATGGAGAGGGAATTGCAGTAGGGGCCATACTCGGCGCACCTTTCATGCTGAGCACCCTGGCAATGTTTCTGCTTGGTGTAACGGTGATAATTCTCTGGATGAGCAAAAGGCGCCCCAGGCCAAGCATGAAGGTTAACGTTAAGGCCCTCAAGTTTGAACTGAAGTATTTCATCTCCGTTATGTTGATAGTCCTCATTGTGTCACTCGTAAAAAACGAGACCCTCAATCACGCAACGGCCGCAGTCCTGCTGCTCATCTACGCAGTCTTTTTCTACTACTCCCTGAAACACGAGGCCGAGGAAGGAGAACAATACACCGACAACTTCCACCTCGGTATCTTTCTCGGCTGTCCGAGGACGTTGAGGTGGATTTTGATACAGATAGCTGTGGGCCTCTTCTTTATAATCATAGGGGCCTACCTCTTTGTGGATTATCTGACTGTAGCTTCCGTTAAATCAGGTATCTCTCCGCTCGTATTGTCCCTGTTAATAACACCGGTGGCAACAGAGCTGCCTGAAAAATTCAATTCCATCACCTGGACCCTGAAGAACAAGGACACCATTGGCATTGCCAACATAACAGGCGCCATGGTCTTTCAGTCAACAATACCTGTATCAATCGGATTGCTCTTTACCGACTGGTCTCTTGGAAGTACGGAGATGCTGAATATCATCTTTGCCATCATAATGGCTGGAATAATCATGGGGTATGTCTCAATCAAAAAGGAACTGCCTGGCTGGCTGTTACTTACGGGAGGATTATTTTATCTATTGTATATCGCAAGGGTTTTTCTTTATTAGCAGGTTGCTGAAGGTTATTTGTGAGACGAGATCAGAACTGTCTTAAAAACCTGAGATCATTTTCATAGAAAAGCCTGATGTCATCAATCCCGTACTTCAGCATGGTTAATCTCTCAACACCCATACCGAATGCAAAACCTGTATACTTTTCCGTATTATAGCCCACGCCTTCAAAGACTTTCGGATGAACCATTCCGGCTCCAAGCACCTCAAGCCAGCCGGTCCCTTTACAGACCCTGCATCCTGCGCCCTTGCACAGAATACATCCGATATCAATCTCTGCAGAGGGTTCGGTAAATGGAAAATAACTCGGCCTGAACCTCACAGGGGTATCAACGCTGAAAAGGCTGTGAACAAAGAGTTTAAGGACACTCTTAACATGGGAAAAGGTAATATTATCTCCAACCATAAGCCCTTCAACCTGATGAAACATAGGGGTATGAGATACATCTGCATCACATCTGTATACCTTGCCGGGGGCGATAAACCTCAATGGGGGGTTCTGGTTTTCCATAACTCTTATCTGAACCGGCGAGGTGTGAGTTCTCAGGACCACGTCGCTTTCCGCTCCCCTTTTATCCACTTCATCTTTAATCTGCCTTTCGCCATCTGTCTCTACATAAAATGTATCCTGCATATCCCTGGCAGGGTGGTCCCTGGGAATATTGAGGGCCTCAAAATTATAATAATCCAGCTCCACCTCAGGCCCCTCTTCCACAGTAAACCCCATGAAAAGAAAGATATCAATAATCTCATCAAGAACCCTGTTTATGGGATGCCTGCTTCCTACAGGGATATATTTACCGGGAATGGTTATATCAATAGACTCGGTTGCAACCTTCTTTCTTGACTCAATGGAAGATAAATCTCTTTCCAGCCTCTTTATCTCCGCCTCCACATATCTCTTCAGGATATTTATCTCCTTACCCGCAGCAGGCCTTTCAGCAGGCGGCAACGCAGAAAGGGCCTTTAACCTCTGGGTTAAAAGCCCTTTTTTACCAAGATATTTTATCCTTAAATCATTAAGTTGCTTCAGGGAAGTAATCCCTTCACACTCCCTGACAAACTCTTCCCTGAGCTTATTAATGTCCTCCATCTTTATTGTTTACGCTGCCAATCCCTGCCTTGCCTTGTCAGCAAGTGCACCAAACGCACTGGGATCATGATAGGCAATATCAGCCAGAACCTTACGGTCAAGCCCTATTCCAGCCTTTTTAAGGCCGGAAATAAACTGACCATATGTCAGGCCCGTGCCCCTGGCAGCAGCATTTATCCTGATAATCCAGAGACTCCTGAATTCACGCTTCTTAACCCTTCTGTCCCTGTAAGCATAACTGAGGGCATGCTCCACAGCCTGCTTTGCTACTTTATAACACCTGCTTCTTGCCCCGTAATAGCCCTTGGCCCTTTCAAGGACCTTTTTTCTCCTTCTCCTTGTCTTGTAGCCACCTTTTGCCCTTGGCATATCTCTAAACCTCCGATTAGTTGATTTTTATACTAAATGCTTATTCATTCAAATAACGCACATCCGGTAGCGAATTCAGCTATAGGGCAATAATGACTTTATCGTCTTCTCCTGTGTCTTGTCCACAAGTGTGCCCGTCCTCAAATTCCTCATCCTTTTTCCGGGTTTACCGGTCAGGAGATGGCTTTTATTGGCCTTCCATCTTTTGACCTTCCCCGTACCTGTAACCTTAAACCTCTTGGCTGCCCCTCTGTGAGTCTTTATCTTTGGCATATACTTCCTCCTGTCTCAAATTTTGAGCTGCATGTTCACGTAATATAACTTTAATGAAAAAAGTCTACTTCGGTGCCACTATCATTGTAATACTTTTACCCTCAAGCCTCGGCTTGGTCTCTATATTATACTTATCATCAAGCTGCGCTATAATCTTGTGAAAAACCTTCATGCCAAGCTCAGGTCTGACTATCTCCCTTCCCCTGAAAAACATTGTCACCTTGGCCTTGTTTCCGGCTTCAAGAAACCGGACGATATGTTTTATCTTTAACTCGAGGTCATGTTTATCTATCTGCGGCCTTACCTTTACCTCTTTGACTTCTATGGTCTTGCGATGGGTATGTTTTTTACTCTGCTGATACTTAAACTTCCCGTAGTCCATTATCCTGCAGACAGGGGGTTTTGCATTTGACGCTACTTCCACGAGATCCAGACCCCTCTCCTCTGCAATCTTCAGGGCTTCCCGCAGGGGAACAATGCCAAGCTGTGCGCCGTCAGCATCTATCAGCCTTACCTCTCTTGCCCGGATCCTCTTGTTTACTCTGTATTCCTGTGCTATAACTACACCTCCTGGTTTTAAGGCTGCGTGTTGCAAGTCTTGTGTTTTGGGTTATAGTTTTCAGATTATATGCTTTAAAACATTATATAACCTGATTCATTGAATCTACAATCTTGATGTCAGACTCCTTGACTCTATCTCCTCTCTTATCCACGTAATCAGATCCCCGAGCACATAGGGGCCGACGTTTTCGCCTCCGCGTTTTCTGACTGTCAGTTTGTCGGACTCGGCCTCTCGGTCACCTATTATAACCAAATAAGGCACCTTTCTGACAGTGGCTTGACGCACCTTATACCCGACTTTCTCATTCTCAAAAAGGGCCTCACACCGCAGACCTGCATTTTTCAGACCCTTCAGAACGTCTTCGGCATAGCTGATATGCCTTTCTGCTACGGTTATTATACCAATCTGCACAGGAGAAAGCCAGAGAGGAAAGGCACCGGCATAATGCTCGATGAGAATACCGAAAAACCTTTCAAGTGAGCCCATCAAAGCCCTGTGAATCATTATCGGCTGATGCCCTCTGCCATCAACCCCCCTGTAGGAGATATCAAACCTCTCTGGTATATTAAAATCAACCTGTATGGTACTGCACTGCCAGGGCCTGCCAAGGGAATCCTTGACCTTTATATCGATTTTCGGCCCGTAAAAAACACCTTCGCCGGGGTCTATCTCATAATCAAGCCCCTTATGTTCAAGGGCAAGCTTCAGTGCATTGGTGGAACGTTCCCAGTTATCCGGAGTACCGACAAACTTTTCAGGCCTTGTCGACAGGTAGATATCGTAGGTCTCAAAACCAAAGGTCTTCAGTATAAAGAGGGTGAAATCGAGCACCCGCTTAATCTCCTCTTCCATCTGATCTTCCATACAGAAGATATGCGCATCATCCTGGGTAAAACCCCTTACCCTGAAAAGTCCGTGAAGGACCCCGGAGCGTTCATACCTGTAGACCGTGCCAAGCTCTGCATACCTGAGAGGAAGCTCCCTGTAACTCCTGAGGGCACTCTTGTATATAGCGATATGGAAAGGACAATTCATGGGTTTTATCTCATAATCAGCCCCTTCCACCTCCATCGGAGAATACATGTTTTCACGGTAGAAATCCCAGTGTCCGCTCTTCTCCCAAAGATTCAGCTTTGCCATGTGCGGGGTATAAAGGAGTTTATAATCATCCTTCAGGTGCTCTTCCCGCCAGAAATCCTCAATAGTCTTCCTTATAATTGCACCATTCGGATGCCAGAGGATAAGACCGGGGCCTATCTCTTCATTTATACTGAAGAGGTCCAGCTCCCTGCCAAGCCTGCGGTGGTCACGCTTTTTAACCTCTTCAAGAAAGTTCAGGTATTCCTTCAGCTTCTTCCTGTCTTCAAAGGCAGTCCCGTAAATCCGCTGAAGCATCTTGTTCTTCTCGTCACCCCTCCAGTAAGCGCCTGCAATGCTCAGGAGTTTAAAGGCCCTGATATATCTTGTTGACGGGAGATGCGGCCCCTTGCAGAGGTCTGTAAACCCGCCCTCTTCATAAATGGAGACCTCGTTGTCCTCTATCTCCCGAAGGATTTCAACCTTGTACGGCTCACCCATCTTCTTAAAAAGTTCAATAGCCTCATCCCTCGGAAGCACCTTTCTGACAAAAGGGTTGTCCCTGTCAATGATCTCCTTCATCTTCTCCTCAATCCTCTGCAGGTCTTCAGGAGTAAATGGTCTCTCTATATCAAAATCATAATAAAACCCCTCCTCCGTAGAAGGGCCAATAGCTACCTTTGCCTCCGGAAAAAGCTCCTTCACAGCATGGGCCATCACATGTGATGTGCTGTGTCTGAGTATAGCAATACCATCCCCGGAACCAGGGGTCACAGGCTCAATCGTAACATCGTCTGACAAGGATTCAGCCTCGCTGACATCCAGAACAGAGGAATCATATCTTATGGCAATGGCTCCAAGTTCCTTTAACACACCCGTTACCTTATCCCTTGAAACCTCTTTAACCTCTTTATTAGTCCTTATCCTGATAACAACCTCCGAAATATTTGAATCCCTCAACAGTCCCCCCGTTTCTGCCGGAAACTGCGGGATTAGCTTAACCCGTCTTCTATCGATAGGAATTATACAGGATTTCCCGCTATGTTTGCAATTTATCGTCCTGACTTTCCCAAATTGCCGACAGAATACGGTCAAGTTATAGAAAGGGACGAGGGTATGGAGTTTGAACGGGTTTAATCATCACTTATGTCTCACCTGGATGGTGAGGCGTGATGATTACCTCGGGGTCCCGACCGGATGTCGGGACGAGAATGAGTGAAAATTCCATGCCCTCGTCCCTTTCTATCCTTATTATTTTTGGGTCATGTCTACCACAACTCCTGCATCTTCACTTTCCACTTGACAACAATAATTCTTATCTGATATCATCTCTTTAGTAAGAATGATTCTAAAGAGGAGGATTGCAGATAGACAGGCACAGAGAGATAGGGTTTAAACTAACTCCACAGAGGCTGGCCATACTTGAATATCTCGAAGGTAACACGAGCCATCCCGCTGCAGAGGACATCTACCGGGAGGTAAAAAAGAGGTTTCCTACTATGTCCCTTGCAACTGTTTACAATACCCTTGAGGCACTGAAGAGGCGTGGAGGGGTTCTTGAACTCACAATTGACCCTGAAAGAAAGCATTATGACCCAAATACTGAGCCACATCACCATCTTATCTGTCTGAAGTGTAAAAAGATCGTTGATGTGCATAAAGATTTTAAGATAAATATCCCCCCGGATCAGAAACAGGGATTCAAGGTAACAGGAAATCATATAGAGTTTTACGGTATATGTCCTGAATGCATAAAAAAAGGAGGTGTTAATATGGCAGTCTTTAAGTGTGAAAGCTGCGGGGCCACAAAAGAAGGCAGGTGCAAACCAAAAAAGTGCCCGAAGTGCGGAGACACAGGCACAATGAAAAAGGAAGGATAGTAGGGGCGGGGTCTCCACGCCCTCTCTAAAAATCAAAAAAAAGAGGAGAAGGGGGATTAAGAAATGAAGCGTAAAAGTTTGGGAGCATTCATCTTTTTTCTGATGTTCTTTGTAGTTTCACAGGCATATGCCGCAGATGTCCGGGAAAGGGCAAGCAAGACATTTAAGCCGATTCCCGAATCAGCCCCGGCCATTAAGGGAAATCCGGCAACCGGAATTAAGGTAGAGCTTGGCAAGATGCTCTATTTTGACCCCAGGCTATCATCCAGTGCACTCATTAGTTGTAACACCTGCCATAACGTCGGCATGGGGGGCATGGACTATCAGGAGACATCCACAGGTCATGGCTGGCAGAAGGGGCCACGGAACGCACCCACAGTGCTGAACTCCGTCTTTAACATAGCCCAGTTCTGGGATGGCCGGGCAAAAGACCTCATGGAGCAGGCCAAAGGCCCTGTGCAGGCATCTGTTGAGATGAACAGCACTCCGGAAAGGGTTATAAAAACCCTCAAAAGCATGCCTGAATATATCCGGATATTTAAAGAGGCTTTTCCTGCCGGGAAGGAGCCTGTAACATTTGATAACATGGCAAAGGCAATCGAGGTATTTGAGGCTACACTACTTACACCTGACTCACGTTTTGACAAATATCTTAAAGGTGATAAAAACGCTCTCAGCAAGACAGAGACAGAGGGGCTGGGACTCTTTATGGATAAAGGCTGTTCCATCTGTCACGGTGGTGTCAACATGGGTGGACAGGGTTATTACCCCTTTGGCGTGGTTGAAAGACCCGGGGCAGAGATTCTCCAGGGCGACAAGGGCCGGTTCAAGGTAACACAGGTAAAATCAGATGAATATGTCTTCAAGGCTCCCTCTTTAAGGAATATAGAGATAACGCCGCCCTATTTTCACTCAGGAAAGGTCTGGAACCTGAAGGATGCAATAACCATCATGGGTTCTGCCCAGTTAGGCATACAACTCACAGAGGCAGAGGCAGACAGAATCGTCTCTTTTTTAAAGACAACGACCGGGGTTCAGCCAAAAGTTGAATACCCTATACTGCCTGCTCCCACAGCAGACACGCCAAGACCAAAACTGGATTAATCTGAAACAGAGTCTGCACGGAAAAATAACAATAAAAAAACGATATCCAGCAGATAGAAATATTTAATTGAAGGTTAAAGACTTCTATGCTACAATGGGCTTATCAAAAATCTGAAACGGAGGAGTTTATAAAATGAAGGCTGTTGAGATTAAACCGGACATCTACTGGGTCGGAGCTATTGACTGGGCAGTAAGGGACTTTCATGGTTATGTAACACCAAACGGGACAACCTACAATAACTATCTGATTCTTGACTCTGAAGTTACCCTGGTCGACACTGTAAAACATGACTTTGCCGATATCGGAATAGGAAATATCAGGGAACTGACGGAACCGTCAAAAATCAGGAACATTGTAATCAACCATATAGAGAACGACCATTTAACTGCGCTTGGCAGGGTGATGGAGCTGGCCCCTGAAGCCACCATCTATATAACAGAGCGCGGCAAAAAGGGGATGGACAGGTTCTTTGACACCTCAAAATGGAATATAAAAATTGTGAAGACCGGCGATGAGCTCAGGACCGGAAAGTACACACTCCAGTTCATTGAAACGCCGATGCTGCACTGGCCGGACTCCATGATGACCTATGTAAAAGAGGCAAAGCTCCTTATCTCGCAGGATGCCTTTGGTCAGCACCTCGCATCAACTGCAAGGTTTGATGATGATTTTGTGGATTGCGCCTCTCACACAGAGCTTGAGACCTCGGTAATCGATTACTATGCAAACATCCTGATGCCCTTTGGCACCCTTATAAAGTCAAAGATTGCACAGATTCAGAAGCTTGGGCTGGAGATTGACATGATAGCCCCTGACCACGGGATTATCTGGAGAAAGGACCCCCAAAAGGTTCTGAGGATGTATCTCGAAATGGCTGATGGCAAGGCAGACCTCAAGGTGGCAATAATTTACGACACCATGTGGCACAGCACAGAGCAGATGACGCTGCCCATAACGCAGGGTATTATGGACGAGGGAGTTGATTGCAAGGTTATCAAGTTGAGGGCCACACCGATGAGTGTTGCCATAAAGGAATTCTGGATGTCGAGAGGCTGTCTTGTAGGTTCCCCCACCTTGAACAATGAGGCATTCCCGTCTGTTGCAGAGTTTATCTATCATCTCAGGGGATTGAGACCAAAAAACAGGATTACAGGTGCCTTCGGAAGTTATGGCTGGGGCGGTGGTGCGGTAAAGTGGATTTACAACGAATTTCAGAACATGAAACTTGAAACCATGGGGCCGGGGGAAGAGGTACTTTACAGACCTTCAAAAGAGGATGAAGAAAAATGCTACGAGTTTGGCCGTGAATTTGCCCGAAGGGTAAAGGAATACCACAAAAACTACGAATAGAGGAGGTAAATCCATATGTACAAATGCAGTGTATGCGGTTATATTTACGACGATGCAAAAGAGGAAGTACCATTTTCAGAGCTGCCCGATGACTGGGCATGCCCTGTATGCAATGCACCCAAGGAGGCCTTTGAGCCGGTCTAAAAAGAGTATTTATACAAGGAGGTACAGCGATATGTCAGAAAAAAGCTTTTTTTGCGGAATAAACAGGCCCCAGGATCCTGCTAACATGACAGACCTGGAAAAGAAGCATACCCCGGTGATCGATTGTCCTGATACGGTAAAGTCAGGTGAACCCTTCCGGGTTAGCATCAAGGTTGGCGAGATGCCCCACGTGATGGATGAAGGACATCACATTCAGTGGATCGATCTGTATTCCGGTGAGAATTTTAACGCAAGGGTCGAACTGACCCCAGTATTCACAAGGCCGGAGGTAACCGTGACACTCCACAAGAGTGGTAAACACAGAACATCCACGTTAAGGGTTATTGAAAGGTGCAATCTTCATGGAGAGTGGGAGGCAACAAAGGAGATAACCATTACCGAATAAAAAAACACAGGGGGGACAGAACATGGAAGAGGTTTGCTGTTGTTTAAGGGTTGGACATGATGTGCCGGACTTCACCATTGAAACCTATGAGCCGTCAAAAGGGGATTTTGGAGAGATAAGCCTCGAAACACAAAAGGCTGACAGGAAGTGGACAATCCTCTTCTTTTATCCGGCGGACTTTACCTTTGTCTGAGCTACGGAGTTTGCTGCTCTGGCAGAGCAGTACGAAAGATTCAGCAAGATGGGGGCTGAGGTAATTACTGTCAGCACCGACACAAAGTTTGTGCATCTTGCATGGCAAAGGGAAGAAAAGATGCTGGAGAATGTCAGGTATCCGATGGGCTCGGACCCAACAGGAAACCTTTCACGTCTCTTCGGTATATATGACGAAGAGACCGGACTTGCATTGAGGGGGACTTTTATAATCAGTCCTGAGGGAAAGCTCCTTAATTCCGAGGTAAACTTCTATAACCTGGGAAGGAATATCGACGAGTTGATGCGGAAGTTCAAGGCGAACCTTCACCTTGCCAAACATACAAAAGAAGGTTGTCCATCGAAATGGAAGGACGAAGGGGACAAGACACTTACACCATCAGCGAAGTTAGTGGGTAAGGTCTACGAGGCATTGAAATAATTAACGGTTGTTGAAAGCAAAAGGAGGGATTAAGTATGGCTGTCAGAAATACGGGAGAAAAGTACAGGTGCAATGTCTGCGGCAATGAGGTTGTGGTTACAAAGGTCGGGGGCGGAGAACTGGTCTGCTGCGGCCAGCCCATGGAATTGATGCCGGAAGAATAGAGCGGATTAAATTGAGAGTCATTACATTTCTTGGAAGTCCGAGGACAGAAGGAAACACAGAACTCCTGCTGAGAGAGAGCATTCGGGCAATTGAAGAAGAGGGTCACTCGGTGACCCTCTTCAGGCCCTCACAAATGGAGCTCTCACCCTGCCTTAGCTGTGGTGCCTGTGAAGAAACCGGGGAGTGTGTAATAAGTGACGATATGGATGAGGTCTACAGCGCAATCCGTGAAGGAGACCGTTTTATTCTTGCCTCGCCTATATTCTTCTTTGGCCTTACTGCACAGATCAAGGCCCTTATTGACAGATGCCAGTCCTTCTGGTGCGAAAAATACCTGCTTAAAAGACCAATCCCTGAAAAACCAAATGGCAGAAAAGGATTACTTCTGATGGTTGGAGGCATGAAAAAAGAGGCCGGGTTCAGGTGCGGTGACGCCACAACAACCGCCTTTTTCAGGAGTATCAGTGTCCCTGAGCACGAAACCCTCTTTTATCCCGGCATCGACGCCAAAGGAGCCATCAGGGAACACCCCACGGCCCTGAAAGAGGCTTATGAGGCAGCAAAGAGGTTGGTTTACTGAGGTCCGATCTTAAAGCTGGCTTCAGCAGCTTGTCAGGTCATATTTCTCCAGGAAACCATCAGGAATATCAGAATGTTTTCTTCCTGACAGACCAAAATAGTACAAAGGCTTACCATCCATCGACATTCTGTGACGGTAGCGTTCCAAATGGTAAATATCCAGATACTTTGAAAATACCAGTTCACGAATCATTCGTGAAAATCCCGATGTGTCCGTGTGATCTAAAAAAGTCTCCTTGATATTAAAAGCAATCCATCCTTTACTCTGGATAAGGTTGAAAGCTGTAATAAAAGCCTTGGGCGGAATATCACCAAAACCAAGAGCTGCAACCGTCGTTAAGCAGTCCGGCATCCATGATGCTATTTCATCATGGAGATCCTGATTAAGATTACAAAAATCCGCAACATAATACGCGTCATAAACCCCTAATCTATCCCTTTCCGCTGCCTGCTGGGCTTCATCAATGATATCCACACCAATTAACCTTGAAACACCATGCTTCTTTAATGCTTCTCCCATCATTCCATTGCCTGCACCAAGATCCAAAACCCGCAATTCGCTAAGATTGTATTCAGATTGACTAAGGCTGTGCTTCAGAATTTCCGATATCTTTGCAGGAGATTGACACTTCAATCGCTCATAGAATAATTGCTCATACAAGTCCGGCTTATTATAGATGACGTCATAATCATGAAAACGGACCTTCTTCTTTCCTGCAGGCTCAATTAAATAAAAAAATGCTTCATCCTGTTCAAGTTCTTCTGTTCCTCTTTTGGGAAACTGAATTCTGTATCGTTTTTTCATTATTTTCCTTTTCTTATCTTTATTTTAGCCCAACAAGTTATTATATAGAGTCTGAACTTACACAAAGTATATAAGTGTACCAGACTGAAAGGGTAATTGACAAGCAGAGAGTGGGATGAATTTTAGTGCGAACTTCAGGGACGTTGTTGTGTGATATGCAAAACCTATGCATTATAAAGTTCCTCTCCCCGCGCAATTGCACGTGTGGCTGTAGACGTAGCCACACCTAAGTGTCTCGCTATTTCAGCCGTGGACAAGCCCAGTTCCTCTATACTCCTGTAGGCTATTAATGCACGGGTTTGGCTCACTTTATTCCGGCGGCTGCCCCCCTGCAATTCTTTGATACTTACCTGCCTCTTTTTACATTCTTCCTTGATTATATCTGTAATTGTCTTGCCTGAAAGACGTAATTTTAACTGTCGGATATCTTTCTCTTCTGCTTCCCTCAGTATATTTTGTACAAAATCACCTTCTCCAAGAATCCTTTCGTCAAATTCTTCCTCCTGATCCCTTCTCCTCATGGATAATACCTGAGACCATCCACCAAGGCTACGAACTAACCCGCCTCCTGTAAATTCTGAACCATACTTTATATTTAATCCTTTTTCCATAAATCTGCTGTATGCCTTTGTCGCAGCTTTTTCCCTGGTTCCAAACTGGGCAAGGACATATTCTGTATCCATCCATTTGCATTTACTCTTTCCCATAACCGCACTGTGGCCGCTCCAGGGATAACTATTTAATGCTTCAATATCTTTTACAATACCAGACCTTATGGGGTTAAGGTGTATGTATCTTATCAATGCCAGCAAGTATCTGTCTTCTTCACATAATATCGATTTGTAACGGTTCTCAAATAAATGCCCGCTCCGGTTATGTCTCCGATTGAAATATATTGCATACCAGGTTAATAGTTTCCTCATAACCGTTGATATCCCTTTTTTTCCACTCTTGAATAATATATGCACATGGTTACTCATTAACACCCACGCGTATACTGAACTCTTTGTTTCCGTTATATTTTCCCCTAACCTTTGCAGGAAATTCACCCTGTCCTGGTCATCCATGAAAATATCTGTTTTATTTATCCCTCTCACCATTATATGGTGCAAGGCTCCGGGTATGTCTAATCTTGGCTGGCGTGGCATGATTAAATTTTATAACTTTATTCCCTTTTCTGTCAATAGTTTTGCATAGTAGGTAACAACGTCCCTGAGGTTGACGTCCCTGAAGTTGCTGTGTATAAACTACAGTCATTTGTCATTCCCGTAAGTGAAGCGAGTCGGGAATCCCTCTTAAAAAACGATTATCCGAAAGCTTTATTGAGTGCTACATTGACAATTATGTAGCAATTTGCTACAATTATAGCATAATAAACATAGATGGAGGGCAAGTCATGAAAAGTTCTACTGTTGGTCCCGTTAGATTAGACCCTAAATTAATTGCACTTGCAAAAAAAGAAGGTTCAATAAAGAAAAGGTCAGTCCCTAAACAAATTGAATACTGGGCAGAACTGGGCAAAGCCATAGAGTCT
This sequence comes from Nitrospirota bacterium, assembly GCA_035873375.1. Lineage (NCBI taxonomy): Bacteria > Pseudomonadati > Nitrospirota > Nitrospirota bacterium. The sequence goes on from JAYWMQ010000037.1 coordinate 43,757, forward strand.
GCAATAGACCTAAAAGACGTTTATGCAATAATCCAGGGCTTTTGTAAGCTTAACGTTGAATCATTGGAGTCAAACGCTGTGGACCCAAATAAAGTTTTTGATTCCCTCGAGAAAAAACGCAAAAGCGGAGAACTATCAAAAAAAGTGACAACTTCTTCAATATATTTTGAAGCAAGCCAAACAAAGCCTGGTCTTCTTGACAGGGTAGATATTACTACCGGCAAAAGACAAACAGGAAGATTTCACAATGGAAAGTTCGAGATATGTGAATGACCGACTTAAAGCAACTCTGGGTATTGGCTGGTGGAAACGGAGCCGGGAAAACAACATTTTACGATAATTTCCTGGCCTCAAAAGGTATCAAACTTTTAAATGCTGACTTGATAGCCAAGGCAATCGATCCGGAGAACCCGGAAAATGTTGGCTATGAATCTGCGGAGTTAGCCAGGCAAATACGAGAAGATCTTATTGAGCAAGGAACAGCATTTTGTTTTGAAACAGTTTTTTCTCATGTGTCAAAGGTAGACTTCCTCGCTAAAGCAAAAGCTATGGGTTACGAAATTATTCTCGTCTACATACACCTGGTAACCCCGGAGCTAAATGAAGCCAGGGTTAATCAACGTATAAACAGTGGTGGGCACAGCGTTCCGGTTAACAAGATACATAGCCGCATACCACGCACTATGAAAAATATTGCATTGGCATTGCCCTTGACTGACGAAACCCGTTTTTTAGATAATTCCTCCCGGGACAATCCATTTCAACAAGTTGTAATTGTAAGGAAAGGCAGATGTATATGGAAAGTAAATCCACGGCCTCAGTGGGCAGTAGATATTATAAATGGCACTGAGGAGTAACGAGTGACCGAAATCAGCGGTCTCGTTTCACGCCTACCGCTGGATTTGATTGTTAGCCCTCTTTCAGTAAATATCTAATTGTATTTTGATCGCCTCATTGATTTTCAGCATATCTTTTTCTGAAATGCTGCCGGCATGTTTGAATAGTCTCATCTTACTTACAGTAGCCAATTGATCGGCCATGGCCTTACTTTCTTTACCATCAAATATAACATGTGCCTCACTGGGATACAAACGATCCGTTTTGGTGGTAAGAGGGACAACCTGAACTCGATTGAGAAACTTATTTGATGCATCATTGCTAACTATTACGGCAGGACGTTTTTTCCTGATCTCCCCGGCAACTGAGGGATCAAAGTTAACCCACCAGACCTCACCTCTTTTCATTCGCTATGTCCTTAAAAGTTGTTTCTGCCCAATCCAGGGCTTCTGCTTCTCTCTTCTTGTCTTTTGACATTTGGGAGTATGCTAATTCCAAATTTGGCCGGACTACGTGCGGGCGAACTAAATCCTCTATAAATTTGCTGATCTTGCGGGGGCCGATGGTCTTACGAAGACCTTCATAAACTTCCTCGTCTATAGTTATGGTCAACTTTTTTTGCATTAAAATCCTCCCTTCCGTATACGTGTAGTATACGTATTAAGGGCAGGCATGTCAATAGCCGACTAAGCGACCAGAATATGGCTTATTTTATGAAGCCGGCAGTGGGAGAATCCAACCTGCTCCCTCCATTAAAAAATCATTCTTTTAAATATTGTTTTTTTCGATATAATACTAATCCAGCTATACCAAACCCGAGAAGTAACATCGTACTTGGTTCAGGGACAGGTGCAGGGACACTA